>CAWFBN010000050.1:0-19930 GCA_963813955.1 uncultured Alphaproteobacteria bacterium
GCATCACCGCGTCAAAAGTCGCCTTGGTCTTGCGCCAGTCGTAGAGCGCGTCGCCGGGGCCGGCGATGCCCAGCACGGAGAGTTGCGGCACGCTAGCCGCCACCGCCAGCACCTTCTTCGCGCCCTGTTCCGGGGTCAGCCGCTCGGAGACCACGCCGGGGCGGCTCTCATTGGCGCAATCATATTTGCGGTTGCAGTAATTGCACTGGATATTGCAGGCCGGCGCCACCGCCACATGCATGCGGGCGAAATAATGATGCGCCTCTTCGGAATAGCAGGGATGATCCTTGACCTTGGCCCAAATCTCCGGCGCCAGATCGTCCGGACCCGACGGACGAGCCACAGGCGGAGGACGAACAGCCGCTGGAGGTTTCGAGCGTCTTTTCCTTGGCCCTGCGGCGCCCGTCAGGGCTTCAAACAAAATCATGTCCGGATCTCCTCACGAATTTGGCGGGCGCGCGCGGATCGGGCGCGGCGCAGGCGGGCGGAAAAGCAACGGCCCTGCCGGCAGGCGAGATCGCTCTCGCAAATCTCCTGCGTCTCGGTGAGGGCGGCGGCGCTGCGCAGGCAATTTTCCAGTTCGCGAATATTGCCGGGGAAGGCGCATTTGCAGAGAAGCGCCACGGCGCGCGGATTGAGGGTGAGCGCGCAGCCGTTTTCAGCGTTGAACCGCGCCAGAATATGACGGCTCAACGCCGGAATATCCTCTTTCCGCTCCCGTAAGCTGGGCAGGCTGACTGGCGCGACACAGAGCCGGTAATAAAGGTCGGCGCGAAATTTCTTCGCGCGCACCGCCGCTTCGAGATCGCTGGCGGTGGCGGCGATGACGCGCACATTCACGCGAAGCGTTTTCGCGCCCCCGACGCGCTCGAATTCGCCCTCCTGCAACACCCGCAGCAGCTTGGCCTGGAAGCCGAGGGAAATGTCGCCGATCTCGTCGAGAAGGATCGTTCCGCCGTCGGCCAGCGCGAACCGGCCCTCGCGACGGCTTTCCGCGCCGGTGAAGGCGCCGCGCTCATGGCCGAATAACTCGCTTTCCAGCAGACTCTCCGGCAGGGCGGCGCAGTTGACCTTGACGAAGGGTTTTTGCGCGCGCGGCGAATGATCGTGGATGAACTGGGCGAAAGCCTCCTTGCCGACGCCGCTTTCGCCGCGCAGCAAAACGGGCAGTGCGGTCGGCGCCACGCGAAGGGCGTGGTCGAGCGCCACGCGCAAGGCAGGGCTTTCGCCGATGATTTTTTGGGCAGAGGGCGCGGTTTCGGCGACGACGCCCGAACCGTCGCGCGCCGCGATCAGGGCGGGGCCGAGCAGATTGGCGGTGATGCCGAGCCGTTTCAGATCGTCGTCCCGAACGCCGGGTCCTTCGACCCGCGCCGCCAGCAGGCCGACGATCGCCGCGCCCAGGCGGATCGGCGCGCCGATCGTCGGCCGCCGCTCGTTGCGCAGCAGGCCTGCTTCGCCCTTGGCCAGGAATGTCTTCAGACGGGGCGTCATGGCCTGTGGCGGCGTATCGGCGGAGCGTCCTGCGAGACCGCTGAGGATATCGCCCTCGACCAGCGCGACGCCGGCGTCGGCCAAACCGATATCGGCCAGCAAGGCCTACCACCCGCCGCAGCGACTCCAGCGCCGAGCCCCGGCCCGCGAGCGTCGCGGCGATGTCGCCGATTGTCGCCAAGCCGGCATCAATGGACAAGTCGGGGTCGACGGCTTGCGGCGGAGGGGCGATGCGGGCGAGGTGATCGAAGGCCGGCAGGGTGAGGTTGGAAAAGGCGAGGCGCATGGCGTTACTCCAACTCGTCGATGGAGGCGATGAGCTTGCGGCTCTCGGCCGCTTGGCGCGGCAGGCGGGCGCGGGCGCGCGGCGCGCTCTCGACTTTCTTTTTCGCCTTGTCCACCCAGGGCAGGCCGCCATAGACCAGCGCCAGGCTCACCTCGTTGAGCAGATCGACGATGTCATGGCCGTCATCGACCACCACCGGCTGGATGCCGGCCTTCATCAGCCGGCGCACCGAATTGGAGCCGATCGAGGCGGCATAGACGGCGGCGCAGCCGTCGACGAATTCGAGCTTGGGGATGACCTTGTCGGCAACGGTGCCGCTGATGCCGGCGCGGCCGGCCTCGCCGACCTGCTCCTCTTTGACAAAATCGCATCACGCCGACGAGATCGGCGCGGCCCGGCGAGACATCGTAGATCACGAGGCTCTCGGCGCCGCCGAAATGCATGTCGACTTTTTGCTGGTCGGTAGAGGCGAAGGCGATCTTCAGCATGGCCTCACTCCGCCGCCTGCTTGTATCTGGAAACGTAGGGCTTTAATTCCTGATAATGAGTCGCAGAGCAGATTGGCGGCGGCGAACACCAGTCGCCGCGTGCCGCCATAGCCGATCCAGGCGTCGGCATGGGCGCCGTAGCTGTCGTAGATCGGGAAGCCCGCGCGCAGCAGCGCCGCGCCGGTGCGCCGGGCGATATCCGCGCCGTGGGAATTGGTGACGATCAGGTCGGCCTCGCGCTCGCGGACCAGCGTCTCCAGATCCTCGAGATCGCCGACCACCACGTCTTCGATCGGCAGATCGGACAGCCGCGCGGAACGCGCCGAGGCGATCGCCGCGACCACTTCCGAGCCCATGCCGTGGAAAAAATCGACCAGCGCGCCGAGGAGATCGCTGTCGCCGGCGATGCCGACTTTCGCGCCGCCGAACTGGAACTGGCAATCGACCATGGCGTCCGTTAACTGATCGCGCTTGCGCGCGAAACTTTGCGGGACCGGCCGGCCGGAAATCTCGGACAGTATCTGCGTAAAGGCGTCGGAGGCTTGCAAGCCGATCAATTGATCGAAGCGGAAGTCGGGCGCGCCGGTCTGCGTCTGCAGGACATCGGCGGCGCGGCTCATGGAACGGCCGATCACCAGCGTGGCGGCCGAGTTCGCCATGCTCTCGATTTCCGCGCGGGTCACGCCGCCATAGGTGAGCGTGGAAAAACCCTGTTCGATCAGATGGCCGTCGAGCGAAGCGCCGAGATCGGGCAACAGGATCGGGCGTGAGGCCGAAGGCCTCGATCCACGCGCGCAGCTCTTCGAGATCGCCGGGGGTCAGCATGGACGAGGCGAGGACATTGACCTGGCGCGGCGTTCTTGCGGCCACTCGGTTTGCGCGGGACCAGCGTCTGGATGATGGCTTCGACGGCGGTGGCGAAGCCGGTTTCGAGGCAGCCGAGCGTGTCGCTGGCGCTGACCGGAACCACCGCGACATGGCGAGTTCGGGATGCGCCTTGCGAAATTCCTCCACGGTGCGCGGCACGTCGGCGCCCTGCATTTCCGACAGGCCGGTGGTGACGAGGCCGATGACCTTGGGATTGTTGTTGCGACAGATGGTGGCGAGCGCCTCGACCACATCGTCGTCGGCGCCGAGCACGGTGGTGGTCTGGTCCATCGCCGTGGTCTGCAACGCGATCGGCTCATTGAAATGGCGCATGAAGAACAGTTTGTTGAACGAGGTGCAGCCGCGCGCGCCATGCTCCAGCGGCATGCAATCGGCGATGCCGAGGAAGGCCAGCGAAGCGCCGATCGGCTGGCTCGCCTTGAGCGGATTGACGCTGAGCGCTTTGGTGGGGGTGAGGATTTCGGTCATGTGCGGCCCCTCAAGCCACGGCGCGCGGCAGGGCGGGTTTCGCCCATGCGGGAACGGAGCGCACCTGCGCCCAGACCGGCGAATGCACGGCGTGGTCGAGATTGCGGGCGAGTTCGATCAGCCCGTCATAGCCGGCGTAGCCGATGCGGCGGACATGATCGATATCGAGGAAGGGGATGCGCGATTTCAGCGTCGGATAGATGTAGCGGTCGCCGGCGATGAGAATGTCGGCTTTCGTTTCGTGGAAAACGTCGATCAGCGCGATCTGGTCGTTGTCGGAGATCATCCGCGCTTCCGGCCCCATCAATTCGCGGATGCGCGCCTTGTCCTCCTCGGTGGATTTCTCCGTGCCGGTGGCGACCACGATCATGCCGAGATCCTGCATGGCCGACACCACCGACCAGCTCTTGTAGCCGCCGGTGAAGATCAGCACGCGCTTGCCGCGCAATCTTTCCCGCAACGGCGCCAGCGCCGCCTCGACGCGCGCCTCTTCACGGGCGACCAGTTTTTCCACCCGCGCGGTCGAGATCGGGATCGCCCAGCAGGCGGGCGAAATTGCGGAAGGCTTCGGAGGTGTCGCGCACGCCATAGAACGAGCCCTCGAACCAGGGGATCTGGTAGTCGTCTTCGAGCTTGCGCGCGACCGCCAGCATGGCCTTGGAGCAGACCACCATATTCGCCTCGGCGCGATGCATGGTCTGCACTTCGGCGAAACGGCTGTCGCCGGAAAAGCTGCACAGCACCCGCAGGCCGAGTTCGTCGAACAGCGGCGCGACGTTCCAGAATTCGCCGCCGACATTCCATTCGCCGACCAGATTGACGTCGTGACGTTTTACGCCGGGGATTTCCAGTTCTGGGGGAACCGGGGCGGGCTCGCGCGTGCCGATGATGTATTTGAGCGCGGCGTCGCCGGCGATGCGGTTGCCGAGATTCTTGTTGCCGTAGAAGCCCGCGCAATCGACCGGGACGACCGGCACGCCGAACTTTCTCTGCGCCTGTTTGGCGACCGCCTCGATGTCGTCGCCCTGCAAGGCCGGGACGCAGGTGTTGTAGACGAACACGGCGGCCGGCTTGTGGGTTTCCACCGTCTGCCTGATCGACTGGTAGAGGCGCTTTTCGCCGCGCCCCATGATCACGTCCATGTCGGAGAGGTCGGTGGTCATGCCGATGCGATAGGTGTCGGGGCCGGAGGAGCGCGTGCCGCGATTGTCCCAGGAGGAGCCGGCGCAGCCGATCGGGCCGTGGACGATATGGGCGACATCGGCGATCGGGAAGCAGGGCGTTGCGCGCGCCGTCGAAACAGCAGCCGCCCTGCGTCGCGCCGGGCTGCGGCTTGGCGCAGCCGGACTTGCTCTTGTTGTTATGAGCGCAGGCCGGCTCGTTCATCAACGCCGCGATTTCTTCGGGCTTCATGCGATCCTCCGGCGAATTGCTGGTCGAGGAGTATGTTGCAAGGCATGGGCCAAGCGCCAGACGACCCGCGAATTCGCGTGAAAATCGTGTTAAATCAGAACTGTATCGCGCCTGTGATTTACATGGCGAGAGCGGACGCGGCGGTGCGAAAGGACGGCGGCTCCG
Source organism: uncultured Alphaproteobacteria bacterium (assembly GCA_963813955.1). Classification (GTDB taxonomy): domain Bacteria; phylum Pseudomonadota; class Alphaproteobacteria; order Rhizobiales; family Beijerinckiaceae; genus Rhodoblastus. The sequence goes on from CAWFBN010000050.1 coordinate 5,203, forward strand.
CCGGATTCGTACCGTTATGTAACAAGATTACATTGATTAGATTTTAGAGCTATTGCACATGCGTATAGCGCGATGATCTAAAGCTTGCCAGCGCCATTCGTTATGTTGCCGAGGAACCGTTATGGCGCCAAACTTGCTGCTGCTCGATTCCGGGGCCGTGCTCGTGCGCGGCGCCGGCGTTGATCGGGAAGGTTGGACATCGCATGGGGAAGAGAGAGCCCATCACCGACTATCTGTCGATGACGACTTCGAAGATTTCTCTCATTGTTTCACCGGCGAATGCCGGATCAACGTGCTGCCGACGCTCTACAAGATCAGCCAGGTCATCGCCGCGAGCGAAGACCTGGAGCATTTGCTCGAGATCATCCTCAACGTCATGCAGAAGCGCCTGAAGATCACGCGCGGCGCCGTGACCCTCTACGACCGCAGCTCCGAGACGATTTCCATCCATCGCAGTTTCGGCCTCACCGACATCGAGAAGTTCCCGCGGCGTCTATTCGCCGGGCGAGGGCATTACCGGCGAGGTGGTTGAATCCGGCGCAGCCGATCATGGTTCCATATCTGCGCGACGATGAGCGTTTTCTCGACCGCACCCAGGCCCACGGCGACGGCGCCGGCATGAACGCCTCGTTCTTCTGCGTGCCGATCACCCATGCGAAGAAGGTGCTCGGCGCGATTTCCGCCGAACGCGTCTATCACAATCGCAATTGCTGAAGCAGGACATGGAGCTGGTGGCGACGCTCGGCGCGATGATCGCGCCCGCCGTCGAACTCTACATGCTTGAAAACATCGAAAAGGTGCGGCTGGAAAACGAGAACCGCCGCCTGCACAACGAGCTGAAGAAGAAATACAAGCCGGAGAACATCATCGGCAATTCCAAGCCGATGCAGGACATCTACCAGCTGATCGACAAGGTTTCGTCCACCAAGGCGACCGTGCTGGTGCTCGGCGAGAGCGGCGTCGGCAAGGAACTGGTCGCCAGCGCCATCCACTACAACAGCCCCAGCGCCGAAGGCCCCTTCGTCGTGTTCAATTGCGCGGCTCTGCCGGAAAGCATCGTCGAAAGCGAATTGTTCGGCCACGAGAAGGGCTCCTTCACCGGCGCCGTCGCCCAGCGCAAGGGCCGGTTTGAAATGGCCGACGGCGGCACGATTTTTCTCGACGAAGTCGGCGAGTTGAGCCTGCCGCTGCAGGCCAAGCTTTTACGCGTGTTGCAGCAGAGGACCTTTGAGCGCGTCGGCGGCTCAAAGCCGGTGCGCGTCGATCTGCGCATCATCGCCGCCACCAATCGCGACCTGCCGGACATGATCGCCAAGGGGCTGTTCCGCGAGGATTTATACTACCGCCTCAACGTCTTCCCCATCACCATTCCGCCGCTGCGCGAGCGCGCCAGCGACGTGATCCTGCTCGCCGATCATTTCGTCGACGAAGTGCGCGCAGGAGATGGGCAAGGACGTCAAGCGCATCTCGACGCCCGCGCTCAACATGCTGATGGCCTATCACTGGCCGGGCAATGTGCGCGAACTGGAGAATGTCATCGAGCGCGCGGTGATCCTCTCCGATGACGGCGTGATTCACGGCTACAACCTGCCGCCCTCGCTGCAGACCCGCGCCGAAACCGGAACGACCTTCGGCTGCGGGCTGGAGGCGAAGATCGAGGCGGTCGAATACGAGATGATCGTCGAGGCGCTGAAGAACCACAATGGCAACACCACCGAGGCGGCCAAGGAGCTGGGCCTGACGCGCCGCATCCTCGGCCTGCGCATGGAGAAGCACAACATCAATTACAAGACCTACCGTCGCGGCGGCGCCGCGCAGGATGACGGAGATTGACATGGCGGAAATGAACAACAACGAGCTTTTCAATCTCCTGCTGGCGGATATCGCGATGGCCGCGGCGATCCCGGCGGCGGAGGGCGCATTCGTCGCGCCGGAAAACTACCAGCCGGGAAAGATCCGCGACAGACTGGCTCGCGGCGAATGGCGATGACGTGCTGCGCCGTCGCGTGCTCGCTTTGGCCAATGCCGGCATGGCTCGCTGCAGGGCGTCGATGGCGAGCAATTGACGCGGGCGGCAGGAAAAATATGGCGTGCCGATCGACGGTGCGCTTGGCGAAAAGATTTCGCAATTCTTCACCGACAAGCGCGAGGCCGTGCTGCGCTATCGCGAGCTGAGTTCCCTCCCGGGCGAAGACTGGCGGCGCGCGAGCGCCGCCTTTTTTGCGGATGCGCCATGCGGGCGTGCGCGATTCGCCAACAGAAAAGGGCGCGACAGAGCGCGCCCTTTCGCACATTCCGCGATCCACGAGATCACATCGGCGTGATGCCGTTTTCCTCGTAAATCACTTCCTGGGCCTTCTTGAATTCGGTCATCGAAAACTCGTAACCGGCTTCCTCGATGGCGGCCCAGCTGGCGGCCTCATCCTCGGAGAGGTCGTTCATTTTCTTGCGAAAATCCTCGTCCGAGCGCATGCGCTTGATATAGGCGACAGCGGATTCGACCGTCATGGCGACGCTCCAGAGAAATCGGCCCGGACGCATCCGGGCCGGTGTTGGGATCAACCGACGGCCAGCTTCCGCGGCGGCCTTGCCGACCTGAATTCGTCGATGGTCGGCATGATGCCGTGTTCCATCAGCAGGTCTTCGAGTTCGTCCATGGTGATCGGGGTCGGGATGGTGCCGTTGCCGACGTTGTCGTGCACCTTGTCGCCAGGTTGCGGTAATGCTGCGCCTGCTCGGATTCGGGAGCGTATTCGATGCACGTCATGCGGCGCAGTTCGGCGTGCTGGACGATATTGTCGCGCGGCACGAAGTAGATCAGCTTGGTGCCGAGCCTCTTGGCCAGCGAGTTCGCCAGTTCATATTCCTTGTCGGTCTGGCGCTCGTTGCAGATCAGACCGCCCAGGCGCACGCCGCCGGAATTGGCGTATTTCAGAATGCCCTTGGAGATGTTGTTGGCCGCATACATGGCCATCATCTCGCCGGACATGACGATGTAGATTTCCTGCGCCTTGTTCTCGCGGATCGGCATGGCGAAGCCGCCGCACACCACGTCGCCGAGCACGTCGTAGGACACATAGTCCACGTCGTCATAGGCGCCGTTTTCTTCGAGGAAGTTGATGGAGGTGATGACGCCGCGACCGGCGCAGCCAACGCCGGGCTCCGGTCCGCCGGACTCCACGCACTTGATGCCGCGGTAGCCGATCTTCAGCACGTCTTCGAGTTCGAGGTCCTCGACCGAACCGGCTTCGGCGGCGAGCGACAGGATGGTGTCCTGGGCCTTGGCGTGCAGGATCAGGCGGGTGGAGTCGGCCTTGGGATCGCAGCCGACGATGAGGATCTTCTGGCCCATTTCCGCGAGGGCGGCGAGGGTGTTCTGCGAGGTGGTGGACTTGCCGATGCCACCCTTTCCGTAAAATGCGACTTGTCTGAGTTTCGCCATGTCATTCTCCTGTTCTGGGGTTAGTGGTGCTTCGGGCTTCTTCGAGCGGCGCGGCCTCTTCAGGCGGTGGCGCTTGAACCAATTCGATCCGGTGGCCATCGGGATCGACGATGAAGGCGACGATGTTCTCGCCATGTCTTTGCGCCGCGGGGTGGCCGGGGCATGGGCACGCCTTGCGCCGCGAGCCGGTCGCAAAGACGCATGATATTGTTGACGCAGATGGCGATATGGCCGAAGGCGTCGCCGTGGACGATATCGCCCTCGCGCTGCCAGTTCTGCACCAGCTCGATGGTCATTCCGGCAAAGCCGGCGCCGTAGCCGAGATAGGCCTGCGAGAACTGGTTCTTCTTGTGCTCGCGGCGCTCCAGCACCTGCATGCCGAGCTTTTCCGTATAGAAGGCGATGGAGCGGTCGAGATCGGCGACGCGCAGCATGGCGTGCATCAGCGCGAATTCGCTCGCGTCGATCGCCGTGTCTTCGGCGGCGGCCTTCTTTGCGTCGAAAAACTCGCGCAGGGCCGCGTCGACATTTTTCCCGGCGTGCATGTTGGTGGCTTCGATGCCGAGTGCGGCTAAGCGCCTCCTGCGGCGCGGCGCCGACCTTGGCGACCAGCAGCGCCTTGCAGTCGGCGATCATGCGATAGATCGTCGCGCGCGGATCTTCCTCTTCATTGAGAGCGTGTTCGGCGACGACGCGCGTCTGCAACATGATGGGCGCCGTCGGCGTCGACGTCGAAGACGGTGAAAGCTTCGGCGTGGCCGAAATGCAGATCGACGCGCTCGCCCTTGCTGGTGGCGACCGCAACGCGCAGCGAAAAGCCGTTCGCGGCGTCGGCTTGCGCGGAAGTCTCCGGGTGTTTTTCGAGCACGTCATCAAGCATGGCGGGGTCTCGCGAGTGGAATTGCGAAAGCGGTTGCTTGCCGAAAGCAGTTGCAACAGCCGTGCCAAGACGAATTTGCTGGAAATGCGTGTTTTTGGAGCCGGGGTTTCCGTGGTTGCGTACAGAATGAAGAAAAAACGTACCGATCGGTGCGGAGCTGGTGTGAACGGAAATGTGTTCCGTCGTCGGTTTCTTACGTCAGCGAACGAAGCTCGTCCGTCGCCGCGCGCCGCCTCGGCGTCGGCAGGCGGCTAAAATCGTTGTAAATGCTCGAGGAAACGCCGATAGGGCCGCATTTCATTATGTAATGCGATTAAATCGATAACGACTTGGCACGGTTCCTGCGATCACTGTTCCGACGGCGCCGGAGCCGGTCTTTTCCATTTCGGACGCCTCACCCATGACAAGCGAATTTTTCAGCTCACTTTCGTGAGGAGGATAGACCCATGCCTATGGTTTTGCTGGAATGCGACAAGGACATTCCTGAACGCGCGAAGCATATCTACCTGAAGGTGGATGGCGAGGATCAGCGCGACTATCTGCCGGTCTCCAACGCCGCCACCATTCCCGGCACGCTTTCCGAACGCGGCTGCGCCTTCTGCGGCGCCAAGCTCGTGATCGGCGGCGTGTTGAAGGACACGATCCAGATGATCCACGGCCCCGATCGGCTGCGCCTATGACACCTGGCACACCAAGCGCTATCCGACCGACAACGGCCACTTCAACATGAAGTATGTCTGGTCGACGGACATGAAGGAAAGCCACATCGTGTTCGGCGGCGAAAAGCGCCTCAAGCAGTCGATCAACGAAGCCTTCGACGAGATGCCCGAAATCAAGCGCATGTTCGTCTACACCACCTGCCCGACGGCGCTGATCGGCGACGACATCAAGGACGTGGCCAAGCAGGTCATGCAGGAGCGTCCCGACGTGGACATCTTCACCTGCGAATGCCCCGGCTTCTCCGGCGTGTCGCAGTCCAAGGGCCACCACGTCCTCAACATCGGCTGGATCAATGAGAAGGTCGGCACGCTGGAGCCGGAAATCACCAGCGAATACACGATGAACTTCATCGGCGACTTCAACATCCAGGGCGACACCCAGTTGCTGCAGACCTATTGGGACAAGCTCGGCATCCAGGTCATCGCCCACTTCACCGGCAATGGCACGTATGACGATCTGCGCTGCATGCACCGCGCCCAGCTCAATGTCGTCAACTGCGCGCGTTCGTCCGGCTACATCGCCAACGAGCTGAAGAAGCAATACGGCATTCCCCGCCTCGACATCGACAGCTGGGGCTTCTCCTACATGGCGGAAGGCATCCGGAAAATCTGCGCCTTCTTCGGCATCGAGGACCGTGGCGAGAAGCTGATCGCCGAGGAATACGCCAAGTGGAAGCCCAAGCTCGACTGGTACAAGGAGCGCCTGCAGGGCTACAAGATGGCGATCTGGACCGGCGGTCCGCGCCTGTGGCACTGGACCAAATCGGTCGAGGACGATCTCGGCATGCAGGTCGTGGCCATGTCCTCGAAATTCGGCCACCAGGAAGACTTCGAGAAGGTCATCGCGCGCGGCCAGTCCGGCACCTATTACATCGATGACGGCAACGAACTCGAATTCTTCGAGATCATCGACCTCGTCTAGCCGGACGTCATCTTCACCGGCCCGCGCGTCGGCGAACTCGTGAAGAAACTGCACATCCCCTACGTCAACGGCCACGGCTACCACAACGGCCCGTACATGGGCTTCGAGGGCTTCGTCAATCTCGCCCGCGACACCTACAACGCCGTGCACAACCCGCTTTTGAAACTCGCCGGCAAGGACATTCGCGGCGGCGCCGATCGCCCAGATCAAGGAGGCCGCGGAATGAGCGAGCAACAAGTCAAGTAACTCTTCGATTACGTGCAGGTGCGCTACCTGTGGCAGTTCTTCTCAGGTCGTGGGACCGCGAGGAAAACATCGAGGGCATCTGCAATGCGGCCAACGACATGTTCCACAACCGGACGCCGAAGAAGCACACGCCGATGGATCGGCTGTTCTATGCCGACGCCAAGGAAATGGTGAAGGATTTCAAGGAAAACTTTCCCTGGATCGAGACGAGCTGAGCCGACCAGAGATCACGGAGCTGCTCGACGGTCTGAAGGTGATGCTCAAGGAGCACACCATCTCCAAGTCGCTCAATCACGAGTTCAACCACTCGCTCTATTGAGCGCTTGATCTCACCGGCCGCCGCGTGAAGCGGCGTGCCATCCCCGAAAATCCGTTTGCAAAGGAGCGCCCCCGATGGGTTGCGAAATCACGACGCGCGAACGCGCTGGCGTCATCAATCCCATGTACGATTGCCAGCCCGCTGGCGCGCAATATGCCGGCATCGGCATGAAGGACTGCATTCCGCTGGTTCACGGCGGACAAGGCTGCACCATGTTCGTGCGCCTGCTGTTCGCCCAGCATTTCAAGGAAAACTTCGACGTCGCCTCGACCTCGCTGCATGAGGATTCGGCGGTGTTCGGCGGCCACAAGCGCATTCAGGAAGGCCTCCTGACTCTCGTGCGCCGCTATCCCCACCTGCGCATCATCCAGGTCATCACCACCTGCTCGACCGAAGTCATCGGCGATGACATCGAGGGCAACATCAAATACGCGCAGGACCAGATCGCCAAGGAATTTCCCGGCCGCGAAGTCTTCATCGTGCCGTGCCATACGCCGAGCTTCAAAGCGAGCCAGGTCGGCGGCTATTCCGAATGCGTGCTCTCCACCTGGAAGACCATCGCCAAGGAAAAGGCCGCCCCGACCGGCAAGCTCAACATATTCCCGGGCTGGGTCAATCCGGGCGACGTGCAGCTGCTGAAGCATTACGCCAAGGAAATGGGCGTCGACGCCGACATCTTCATGGACACCGAAGATTTCGACTCGCCGATGCTGCCCGACAAATCCATCCACACCCACGGCCGCACCACGGTCGAGGACATCAAGGCTTCGACCGGCGCGCTGGCCTCGCTGTCGCTCGCCCGCTACGAGGCGTCCTCCACCGTCGATTACCTGAAGAAGACTTTCGACGTGCCCGGCCATCAGGTTTCGGCGCCCTATGGCATCGCCAACACCGACGCCATGCTGCAGAAGATCTCCGAGATCACCGGCAAGCCGATCCCGGACTCGCTGGTCCATGAACGCGGCGTCGCCCTCGACGCGCTGCAGGATCTCGCCCACATGTTCTTCGCCAACAAGAAGGTGGCGATTTTCGGTCATCCCGATCTCGTCATCGGGCTCGCCGAATTCTGCACCGAGGTCGAACTGGAGCCGACCCTGCTGCTGCTCGGCGACGACAATACGCGCTACAAGAAGGACCCGCGTATCCTCGCCATGAAGGACAAGTACAACTGGGACATGGAAGTCGTCTGCAACGCCGACCTCTGGGAACTGGAAAAGCGCGTCAAGGACCCGTCCAAGAAATACGACCTGATCCTCGGCCATTCCAAGGGCCGCTATGTCGCGATAGACGCCAACATTCCGATGGCGCGCGTGGGCTTCCCGACCTTCGACCGGGCCGGCCTCTATCGCCACCCGACCATGGGCTACCGGGGCGCGATGCTGCTCGGCGAGCAGATCGCCAACGCCATGTTCGCGCACATGGAATACAACCGCGATCGCGAATGGCTCCTCAACACCTGGTGAGGCCGTTCTTCCCCCTCTCCCCGCTCGCGGGGAGAGGGCGGGGTGAGGGGCCGGGCGCATCGCTTGCTTGACGAAATTGAAGCCGTCATTGCGAGCGAAGCGAAGCAATCCACCATGCCACGAACCGCAGCGTGGATTGCTTCGTCGCTTCGCTTCTCGCAATGACGGCGCCCCAGCCCCTCACCCTAACCCTCTCCCCGCATGCGGGGAGAGGGGACTGATATCGCGCTTCATAGGGAGGTTCGACCATGGGATTTACGCAAAAGCTTTTCGCCAATCCGGACTTTGGTTGGTCGAACAAGGTGAGGCTTCCCGAGTACCGCCAGATCGAACTCTACACCAAACCCCGGGCTCTGATCTTTGACGAGCCGCCGCTGCCCGAAGAGGCGCCGATGGAGCGCATCGCCGCCGTCGCGCGCGCGGCGGTCGTGTTCGAGGCCGCGCTTGCCGGCCTCTATCCCACCGATCTTCCCTTGACCTCGTGGGCGCGCGCAAAAGAGCTGCCCAACACGACGCCGATCGAAAAGATCGTGATCCAACTGCACCGCGTCACCCGCCTCGTCAGGATGATCGCCTTCCATCAGCACGGCCAGGTCGAAATGCGCAACGGCGTCATCTGCCTTGGAGGGGTGATCGGCAAGGAAGTGTATTATTTCGACATTACCGCCGCCGGGCTCGACCTGATCGAAACCATGGTCGCCTATTGGTTCGCCGCCCGCGAGAGCATCTATCCCGAGGCCTATGTGGAACGGATGTTCGCCGAAATGTTCTTCGACCTCAGCGGCGAGATCAGGCGCTATGCCGACGAGGGGCGCACGCTCTACCAGTTCCGCCGCCATGGCGATTTCAACCGCCACTTCCGCTTCGACTGCGACAATCCCAAGGCGACGTTCGACGGCGACCATGTCGAGATCGAAATCGGCGCGCCCTATCGCAACTCCGCGCGCTACGCGATCGATTTTTACGCCACGCTCGACGCCGTGCTGCATATCATCCCGGTCGAGGCGCTGAAGGACGGCAAGATCGCCCGCGCCGAGCTTCCGAAATGGGAGGTGCGCACGCCCGACGCCCAGTCGCTGCCGGCGGCGTTTCGCACGCGTTTCGGCCGGCTCGAAGCCCGCCATCAACCAGCCGATGACTTGAGTGACGTGAAAGCGGCCCATGGTTCGAGCGCAAGGCTTCGCCTCGCTCCTCGCCATGCGGAAGTTGGTTCGTGACGAAAGGCGCCCTGCATCGGTGAGGAGCCCGCGTCGCGGGCGTCTCGAACGATGCGGCAGCCCTGCCAAAGGAGATGGTCATGGAAGGCCAACATCTGCGCATCGCCATCACCACCGACAGCCTTGTCAATCTGGACGCCCAGTTTGTCGCGGCGAAGAATTTTGTGGTTTATGACGTTTCCGCGGACGAATCCGAATTCATCGACGCGCTGCAATTCGCCCGCCGCGCCAAGGGCAAGGCGGCTGGCGGCGGCAAGGAGGCCAATGGCGGGCGCTGCGTCATGGACGACATGGAGAACGACGACGGAACCGGCTTCGATCCGCTGGTCGAGCGCGTCAATGCGCTCGACGGCGTGTCCATCCTGTTCACTCTGGGCCTGTCTGATCTCGCCGCCTGCCGCGTCCACGAACTCAAGGTGTTTCCGGTGAAGTCGGAATGCTGCCGCTCCATCGACGATGTCATCGCCCAAGTGCAGAGCATGATGGCGGGCTTCCAGCCGCTGTGGATGCGCCGCGCCATCTCCCGCCGCACCGGTGAGGAACTGGCCGAACAGAGCGCCTTTTGAAATCGGGGCAGCGGCCTCACCCAGCTTTTACGTATTGAATAAAACCGCTGCGCTCGGCCACCTGCACGTAAAGTTTTTGCGCGTCGAGATTGGTTTCCTGGGTGATCCAGTAAACTCGCGAACAGCCGCGTTTTCTGGCGGCTTTCGCCACGGCCTCGATCAACGCCGTCGCCACGCCCCGGCGCCGTCCGGCCTCAGCCACGAACAGATCCTGCAAATAGCAATAATCGCCCGGCGTCCAGCAGGAGCGATGATCCATCCAATGCGTGATCCCAAGCGCGGTCCCGTCGTCATCGCGCGCGATCAAGGCGCCCATCGTGACTTCCGCCGGATCGATCAGGCGCGAAAAGGTCAGCGCCGTGGTCGTCTCCGGCAGATCGGCCTTGTAGAAGGTCAGATAGCCGAGCCAAAGCGGCAGCCACTCGGCGTGATCCGCCTCGCGTAAAATTTCGAATGTTCATCTTCGCTCACAAACTACGGGTGAAGGCGGCAGGGTTCGACGTCGGCAGCGGCGGGTAGGGTTTTGTGGCGCTGCCGAGATAGAGAAAGCCGACGATGCGGTCGAGCGCGCCCACGCCAAGCAGGGCCGGGAGATTTTCGTCCCGCATCGGCCAGCCGGAGCGCCAGACGCCGGCAAAACCTTGCGCGAAGGCAGCCATCTGCATGGCCATCACCGCGCAGCCGGCGGCGAGATGCTGTTCGAACAGCGGCACGATCTTGCTCTCCTTCGCACGCGCGACCACGACGATCACCAGCGGCGCGCGAAGCGGCATGCGCGGGGCGCGGTCGATGTCTTCCTGTGGACGACCCGAAGCTTGCGCCGCTTGCTGAATCAGCGCGCCGAGCCGCTCGCGGCCCTCGCCTTCGGCGATCAGGAATTCAAAGGGTTTGAGATTGTCGAAATCCGGGACGCGCAAGCGCTGCCTGTAAAATCACGTCGAGTTGTGACGCGTCGGGTCCGGGCGCTTGCAGGGCGTGCAGCGACTGGCGTTCGAGCAGAAGTTTCAAGAGCTTTCATGGTTTTGTTCCAAAGGGAGAAAATCCCGGCGGCAGTGCGTCGAGCCGCCCGCCGTGACGAAGGTTTTCGCGCAACTCGCTCATCAGCCGGTCGTAATGTTCCAGCGCGGCGAGGTGGGCGCGCTCGTCTTCGCTGGTTTCGATCACTTCGGCGACGGCGCCGGCGGCGATGACGATGCGTTTTTGCGCGTGAAGCGCAAAAACGCATCGTCATCGCCGCCGGCGCCGTCGCCGAAGTGATCGAGAAACCAGCGAAGACGAGGCGCGCCCACCTCGCCGCGCTGGAACGACACACCCGGCTGATGAACGAGTTGCGCGAAAACCTTCGGTCATCAGCTGGCGGCTCGACGCGCCTGCCGCGGGGATTTTCTCCATTTGGAACAAAACCAGGTGAAAGCTCTGAAACTTCTGCTCGAACGCCAGTCGCTGCAGCGGCCGCTAGCGCCCGGACCCGACGCGTCACAACTCGACGTGATCCTGCGCGCGGCGGTCCGGGATTTCGAAAAGGACAATCTCAAACCCTTTGAATTCCTGATACACCGAAGGCGAAGGCCGACGAGCGGCTCCAGCGCTCAATTCAGCAAGCAGCACGCTCGTCGTCCACAGGAAGCATCGACCGCGCCCCGCCGTGCCGTTTCGCGCGCCGCTGGTGATCGTCGTGGTCGCGCGCTGCGAAGGAGAGCAAGATCGTGCCGCTTGTTGGAAGAACAGCATCTCGCCGGCTGCGCGGTGGATGGCCATGCAGATGCACTACTTCGCGCCAGGGTTATGCCGGCGTCCCTAGAGCGCTCCGGCTGGCCGATGCGGGACGAATTCTCCCGGCCCTTCTGGGCGCTCGGCGCCTCCGCCGTGGTTCGGTTTTCTCTATCTCGGCAGCGCCACAAAATCCTACCCGCCGCTGCCGACGTGGACCCGCGCCCTTGCACCCGCAGTTTGAGCGAAGATGAAAATTCAAATTTTACGTGAGGCGGATCATGCCGAGTGGGCTCTGCCGCTTTGGCTCGGCTATCTGACCTTCTACAAGGCCGATCTGCCAGAAAAAATTTGACGAGCCGCGGCGTCACACTTTTCGCGCCTCAATCGATCCGGCAGGTCGCGAATGGGCGCCTTCATCGCGCGCGATAAGTTGGGATGGCGCCGATTGGATGGATCATCACTCTGCTGGACGCCGGGCAATGCTATTTTGCATCTGTTTCGTGGCTGAGGCCGGGAAAGGCGCCGGGGCGTGGCGACGGCGTTGATCGAGGCCATAGCGAAAGCCGCCAGAAAACGCGGCTGCGCGAGTTTACTGGATCCTTCCAGGAAACCAATCTCGACGCGCAAAAAACTTTACGTGCAGGTGGCCGAGCGCAGCGTTTGTCGATACGTCAAAAAGCTGGGTGAGGCCGCTGCTGCGATTTCAAAAGGCGCTCTGTTCGGCCAGTTCCTCACCGGTGCGGCGGAGATGGCGCGGCGCATCCACAGCGGCTGGAAGCCCGCCATCATCCTCTGCACTTGCAGATCGTCGATGGAGCGGCGGCGTTCCGCCGGAAACACCTTGAGTTCGTGGACGCGGCAGGCGGCGAGATCAGACAGCCAGCGACAGGATGGACACGCCGTCGAGCGCATTGACACGCTGGCCCGGTTCGTCGTCGTTGTTCTCCATGTCGTCCATGACGCAGCGCCCGCCATTGGCCTCCTTCGCCCGCGCCAGCCGCCTTGCCCTTGGCGCGGCGGACGAATTGCAGCGCGTCGATGAATTGGGAATCATTCACGGAACGAGATAAACCACGGAAAACACAACAATGACATGCAGTTGACAGAGCTATCGCGGTGATGGCAATCGCAGATGTTGGCCTTCCATGACTTGCTCCTTTGGCGGGGCTCCGCATGGTTCGAGAGACACCACTCGTGGGCTCTCCGGGCGCCTTTCTCATTCGAACCAACTTCCGCATGGCGAGGGAGCGAGGCGAAGCCTTGCGTCTCCGAACCATGGGCCACATTGCGTCACTCAAGTCATCGGCTGGGTGGTCCACGAGCTGAGCCGCGCGAAAACGCGTGCGAAACGCCGCCGGCAGCGACTGGGCGTCGGGCGTGCGCACCTCCCATTTCGGAAGCTCAGGCGCGCGCGATCTTGCCATCCTTCACGCCTCGACGATATGCCAGCGAGCGTGGCGTAAAAATCAATCGCGTATTTAGTGCGGATCGCGATAGGCGCACCGAGTTCGATCTCGACATCATTGAAGCCGTCGATGACGGTGAAATCGCGAGGCGGCGGAACTGGTAGAGCGTGCGCCTCGTCTGCATAGCGCCTGATCTCGTCACTGAGGTGCAACATTTCGGCGAACATCCGTTCCACATAGGCCTCGGGATAGATGCTCTCGCGGGCGGCGAACCAATAGGCGACCATAGTTACAATCAGGTGCAAGCTTCCACCGTGGTGATGCTCAAAATAATACACTTCCTGCCGATCGCCCTTCCCAAGGCGGATGGCGCCGTTGCCTCAACCTGTGATGGAAGGCGATGCATCCTGACGAGGCGGGTGACGCGGTCACTCGACGATACTTTTCGATCGGCGTCGTGTTGGACACTCTTTTGCGCGCGCCCACGAGGTCAAGGGAAGATGAGTCAGGCCGGCAAGCGCGGCCTCGAACACAACCGCCGCGCACCGCGACGGCGGCGATGCGCTCCATGGGCAAGCTCTTCGGGCAGCGGCGGCTCCATCAACATCAGAGCCCGGGGTTTGGTGTAGAGTTCGATATGGCGGTACTCGGGAAGCCTCACCTTGTTCGACCAACCAAAGTCCGGATTGGCGAAAAAAGCTTTTGCGTGAAAATCCATGGTCGAACCTCCCTATGAAGCGCGATATCAGTCCCCCTTCCCGCATGCGGGGAGAGGGTTAGGGTGAGGGGCTGGGCATTCATGCAAGAAGCGAAGCGACGAAGCAATCCACGGTGTGGTGGCATGGTGGATTGCTCCGCTTCGCTCGCAATGACGGCTTCAACTTCGTCAAGCAAGCCGTGCGCCGACCCTCACCCTCCCCTCCCCGCGAGCGGAGGAGAGAGGGGGAAGAACGGCCTCGGGTTTGAGGAGGCCATGCGCATTCCATATGCGTGAACATGGCGTTGGCGATCTGCTCGCCGAGCCGGCATGCAGCACCCCGATAGCCGATATGGTGGCGAGGGTGCGGCGCGATGGGCAAAATCGAGGGAAGCCCGCGCGCGCATCGGATGTTGCCGTCGATCGCGACGTGCGGCCCTTGGAATGTCCGAGGATGAGGTCAATTTCTTGGGGTCCTTGATGCGCTTTCCAGTTCCCAAAGGTCGGCGTTGCAGACGACTTCCATGTCCCTATACTCCTCCTTCATGGCGAGGATACGCGGGTCCTTCTTGTAGCACGGTATTGTCGTCGCCGAGGCACGCAGGGTCGGCTCCAGTTCGACCTCGGTGCAGAATTCGGTGAGCCCCGATGACGAGATCGGGATGACCGAAAATCACCACCTTCTTGTTGGGCGAGGACAAGTATGGCGAGATCCTCACAGCGCGTCAAGGCGACACCGCGTTCATGGACCACAAAGTGCAAGCTGGTAATTATCGGAAGTGAGCATGGCGTCGGTATTGGCGATGCCGTAAGGTGCCGAAACCTGATGGCCGGGCACGCGAAAGTCTTCTTAGGTAATCGACGGTGGAGGACGCCTCGTAGCGGGCGAGCGACAGTAGGCCAGCGCGCCGGTCAAAGCCTTGATGTCCTCGACCGTGATGCGGCCGTAGATGGATTGATCGGGCAGCATGGGCAAGTCGAAGTCTTCGGTATGTCCAGTCGAGATGTCGGCGTCGACGCCCATTTCCTTGGCGTAATGCTTGGCACGTACGCGTGGCCGGACCGGAGATATGTTGAGCTTAGCCGTCGGGGGCGGCCTTTTCCTTGGTGGAGAGCACGCATTCGGAATAGCCGCCGA
>CAWFBN010000051.1:0-6413 GCA_963813955.1 uncultured Alphaproteobacteria bacterium
GCCCTTGGCCGGACAGATGCAGCAGCGCCGCCGCGTGCAGGGCGTAAATGGCGCCGCCCTCCGCCGCCGCGCCCATATATTTTCCCGAAAGTTCAGGATCGGCCCGGACGCCCCTGCCCGGTCGACAGGACATGCGCCATCGCGAGCTGCCCGCCGCTATGGCCGTTTTCGGCGGCTTTCTGATACCAGTCGGCGCCGAGAGCGTGATTTACTTCGACGCCCAAGCCTGATAATGCATTTCGCCGAGACTGAATTGCGCCGTCGGCTCGCCATGCTGCACAGCCTGCGTCAACCAGCGCCGCGCGGCGGCGGGATCCGATTCGACGCCTTTACCCTCAGCAACACCAGACCCAGCAGCGAGGCGGCGACCGGATGGTCGGCTCCGCCGCCCGGGTCAGCCAATCCACCGCGGCCGCCGCATCCGGCGCCAGTTCATGCCCCTCGGGGAAAAAAGCCGACGTGACACGATCTGCGAATTCCGGACAGTCCCTGACCGGTCCCTGGAGCCATCTGTCGAAGCCGAAATGCCGTCCGCCCCGAAGATAAAGGCGGCCAAGACGAAACTGCGCCTCGACATGGCCTTTCACGGCGGCGCGGCGATACCAGGCTGCGGCGTCGACAGGACTGGCGAGGACGCCCTCGCCCCGCTCGTAAAGTTCGCCGATATAGAGATTGGCGTCCTGCGCATCGGCGCGGCTGGCGAAAAGCCAGTAGCGCATGGCCTTGGCGTGATGTCCCTTTGCATAGGCGTCGAGGCCGGCGCGCAAGGACCGGCCGCCCAGTTTCTTCCGCGCGCCGAGCATTTGCGTCGCTCCCATGACCGTCAGGGCTCCCGCATGGCTTCGCCTGCGCCCCTGGCCAGGGTCTCCCACACATAGGACGCGAGCGTGCGACGGCCGACCTTGACGTCGCCCGCGAGGGTCATGCCGGGAATGAGACGGAAATTCGCCGGGACGTTGACGAAATTCATCCGATCGATCGATATGCGAACCCGATAATAGGGTTCCCCCGGCTGGCCAGTATCGTCATTCAGCACAAAGGCGCCTTCGCTGATCCATTTGACCGTGCCTTCGGCCTGGCCATATTCGGTGAAATTGAATGAATTCACCTTGATCGATGCGGGATCGCCGGTCCGGATGAACCCGACATCGCGCGGCACAATGTTGATTTCCGCTTCCACCGGCGCCGAGAGCGGCGTCAGCGGTAATCAATTGGTTGCCCGATTTCAGGATCGAGCCGACCGAGAGCTTGGTCACCGTCAAGACGACGGCGTCATCGGGCGCGACAATCTGCACCAGTTCCCGATGCTTCCTGGCCTTGTCCAGTTGCGCCGCGGCCGTGTCGCGCGTGTTCCGCGCCGTGACAATTTCCTGGCTGATCTGTGCCGACCAGGACTGGACGAAAGCCTCGCGGTCGGCGCGCAGCGAATCGAGCTGGCGACGCGCCTCTATCGCGGAATTCTGGCTGTTTTCAAGCTGGCGCATCATTTCGACTTGCGCATCCTCCGAGGTCAGCTTGTTGAGCAGCGAGCCGGCCCCTTTTTCCAGCAGTTTCCCGCGCATGTCATCGACCCGCTTGGCGATCTGGTCGCGCTGCTTCAGCCGCGTCTCGTCGTCTTCGGCCTTCTTGATCGTCGCCAGGGTCTGGCTGACCTTTTGATCGAAACTATTGATCTGCGCCTGATATTGGGCGACCCGCTGCGTATAGAGCCGACGCTGCAAGGCGACATATTGCTTGTCCGACGCGCCGGCGCCGGCGGAAAAATCCGGCTCGTGGCCCGACTGCTCGCCCTCGGCGCGCGCGATCTGCGCGTCGAGACTGGCGATCTGATCCTGCAACTGCTGCACGTCGGCGCCGCTGAAGGTCGGGTCGAGCCTGGCCAAAATCTGGCCCTTGACGACACGGTCGCCCTCCTTGACGTCAATGCTCTTGATGATCGAATTGTCGTCCAGCGCCTGAAAGACATTGGATTTGACCGTCGCGATAATCTTGCCGCTGGCGCTGGTGACGATGCGATCCACCTTGGCGAACAGCGAAAGGACAATGGCCAGCAGATCGCCGCCGCCAGAACGTGGATGGTCATCCGGATCGCATAGGGCTCCGGCGCCTCGCGAATCGAGGCGACTTCAGATTGAAACCGGCGGACGGTTTCCAGATCGACGGCTCTTAGGCGGCATGGAAAGGCCCTCGGGCCAATTGGGTCTTGCGAATGGCCGCCTCGATATGGCCGTTCTGCTGGCCCCACAAACTACGATAAACTTCGCATCTTTCAAGCAATTCGGCATGTTTGCCGATGTCCAGCAGCGACCCGTGCTCCAGAACCATGATCGCGTCGGAATTCACCAGCGACGACAGGCGGTGCGAAATGACAATGACTGTGCGGCCTTGCGCGATGCGCTTGATATTGGCGTTGACGATGGCCTCGCTGTCCGGGTCGAGCGCGCTCGTCGCTTCGTCGAGGATGAGAATGCGCGGGATCGACAATGAGGGCGCGGGCGATGGCGAGACGCTGGCGCTGGCCGCCCGACAGGTTGGACGAGCCCTCGTAGATCCAGGTGTCGTAACCCTGCGGCAGCCGTTCGATGAATTCCTCGGCGCCAGAGAGCCTCCCGGCGCGGCAAACCTCGTCAAAACTCGCGTCGGTCTTGGCGGCGGCGATATTGTCGCGAATGGTGCCGCTGAAAAGATAATTATCCTGCAGCACGACGCCGAGGCTGCGGCGCAAATGGGCAAGATCGTAAGAGCGGATATCGACGCCGTCGATCTTGATCAGGCCTTCGTAATCGGGATGCAGCCGCTGCAGCAGGCGCGTGACCGTGGTCTTGCCTGAACCCGAACGGCCGACCACGCCCAGAGTGGTCCCGATCGGCGCCTCGAAAGACAGGTCCTTGATCGCCGGGGAGGCGCCGCCCTGATAGGTGAAGCGCACGTTGGAAAATTCCACATGGCCTTCGAGCGGCTTCCGCACGCCGCGATTTGACCGTCCCTCTTCGGGAGGCCGATTGACCATGTCGCCAACGATCTGGACGGCGCTGCGCGCCTCGTCCAACTGGTTGATCAACTGGGCCATTTGCATCAGGGGACCCGCAACCCGCTGGGACAGCATGAGAAAGACGAAAAGCGAGCCTACGAAATTCTGATCCTTGGTGGTCAAGGCCAGATAGACGCCAAAGGCGAAAGAGCCATTGACCGCCAGCCGTTCCAGCGGGCGCACGCCCGTCTGAATCAACGTTCCGATATAGCCTTCCTTCAGCTTGAGCTTGGCGATCCTGGCGATATGCACGTCCCATTGGGCGCGTTGCGCCGGCTCCAGCGCCAGGGATTTGATCGTGCGAATCCCTGCGATCGCCTGAACCATGAAAGCGCCGCGAGCGCCCTCGGCGCCGACCACCGCGCTGTAAGCCTTGCGATAATAGGGCAACATGAGGAGCAGCCAGCCCACGATCAGGCCGCAGCAGGCCAGCACGATCGCGGTCAGCGTGAACGAATAGGCGAGCATGACCGGCAGGAAGAAAAGCAAGGTCATCGAATCGAGGATGGTCCCGAATAATTGCCCCGTCAGAAAATTACGGATGCGCCAGATTTCATTCATGTCGCGCGCAATGAGACCGACCGAACGCCTTTCAAAAAAGTCGATCGGAAGATGAAGCACTTTCTCGAACATGTATTCGGAAAGCCGAACGTCAATCCGAGTGGTCAGGATTTGCAGCAAATAGCCGCGCAAAAACGTGAAAGCGGCCTCCAGAACGGTGATCAGCGCCATTCCAAGGCAAACCACGGTGAATGTGCTCATCGAACGATAGGGGAGCACTTTTGCCATCAGGACTTGCCAGAAGAAGATCGGCGCCAGGGCGAACAGGCTCAGAAACAAGGCGGAAATGGTGAGATCGCGCACAAGGCGGCGTTCGCGGAAAATCAGCGACGTGATCAAGCCGAATGAGAACGGTTGCTCCTCGTCCGCGATGTCGTAATCCCGCCGCAGCAAAATCACTTCGCCGCCCCAGGCCTCCTCGAGATGAGGACGGTCGACGAAAAAACCTGCGTCGGACGAAGACTTGGGATCGCGAAGTCCGGCGACCGCCCTTTCATCGTTGCTTTCGAGCAGACTCCAGCAGCAAAAAGGCGCCGTTCTTCAGCCGCAGGATCGCAGGCAGGGCGCTTTCCAGCTTGGTGAGGCCGTTCCAGTCCAGGGTGACAGCCTTGGCCTTGAGGCCGCAACCGCGCGCGCAATGCACCAGTTGCGCCGTCGAGATATCTTCGCTGGCCAGCGCATTGTCCTGCACGATCTGGCGAACGGTCAGTTGCAATCCGTGACGGCCGCCGACCGCGACGAGGCAATCAAGAGCGGATGTTTGGGGCGAACGGGAGGAGTCCGCCAGCGTCGCTTGAGCTTCTTTCAATTTCGCCCCACTGGTTAAGGTCCGACTGTAAACCGAAAGCCCTCAAGGCATCAAGACTAAATAATCCCATCAAGCTCACGCTGCCGACTGTCCCTGTGTTTCCAAGTTACTTTTCGTAAAAACACCAAGACACGCTCAGACCTCATATTGATCGTTTATTTGGCTGGCCTCAGCGACGCCGCTTCGTCCTTTACGGCAAAACGCTTTGGTTATTTCGTTCTTTTGGCCGCACACGCGCTCAGCGACTTCCTCGCCTGGAAGATGTCACGCGCCTGAGCGAAATTGGCCGTTCGCTCGCCGTCAGCGGCGCCTTTGTTCCCGATTCTGTCTCCCGATTCCAGTCCTTGCTTCGGTCTGGACAGGGCCGGCGCATTCTGCTATCCCAACCCTCAACGGCCCGGCGCTCCGCAAGCGCTCGAATTTCTTTTCCCATCTGGCTGTCGAGCCCTGGCGCCTGAAGCGTCGCGGCAAAGAGCCTTTCGAATACAGGATGCAGGCGTGCAAGTTCTCGTTCGCGACAACAATGTCGATCAAGCCCTCAAGGCGCTCAAGAAGAAGATGCAGCGTGAGGGCATTTTCCGCGAAATGAAGCTGCGCGGTCATTATGAAAAGCCTTCCGAAAAGCGCGCCCGCGAACAGGCCGAGGCCGTTCGCCGCGCCCGCAAGCTGGCCCGCAAGAAGATGCAGCGCGAAGGCCTGCTTCCGATGAAGGCCAAGCCCGCGCCCGGCGCGCGCGATAAAGCCCGCCCCGGCGCGGAAAACCCGCGCTTCCGGACACCGAGAGTTGAGCGCCCTTTGCTCCAGCGAAGGGCGTTTTCTGCTTGATCGCGGTGTTTGCGGCGCTGATCGACGCATGGAGCCATCGGCGTTGGTTAAGAAATTATTCACCCTGCCGGTTTACGTTGCGCCGCGCCGCTTTCCAGCCGCAATGCGCCCTTGACCGCAGGGCTGAAAAGGTGACGCAAGCGCTCGCATGGATCGGCGCTCTCGCGGAGAAAAGAAAAGCGGATCGGATCGATATGGCGGGCCATCGCAACACCCTGATTTTCGATCGCGGCGCTGGCCGCGCCGCTGGCCGGCTGCGATTCGATGACGGGCCTGAACAGCCGCGCACAGCCCCGGCTTCGCGAAACCTCCAGCGCCGACCCCAAGGCGGTCGAAGCCAATATCGATTTGCTGAACCGGGTGGTCCAATCCCATCCCGACGACCCGGAAGCCTATAACACCCGCGGCGTCGCCTATGCGAAGATCGGCCGTTTCGATCAAGCCATCGGCGACTTCTCGCCAGGCCATCAAGCTCGATCCGCGCCACGCCTCCGGCCTATACCAACCGCGCGCTGGCCGAGCGCCAGATCGGCGCCAATGACGCGGCGCTGGCCGATTTCACCCACGCCATCGATTTCAATCCCAATCACGGCCCCCGCCTATCTCGGCCGCGCCAATCTTTTGCGCGCTCAAGGCCAAAGCTGACGCAGGCGCTTGCGCGATCTCGACCAGGCGATCCGGCTCAATCCGGAAAACGCCCAATCCTTCCACGCGAGGGGCCTGATCTACCAGAAGCAGGCAGAAACGAGCGCGCCGTC
Organism: uncultured Alphaproteobacteria bacterium; assembly: GCA_963813955.1. Classification (GTDB taxonomy): domain Bacteria; phylum Pseudomonadota; class Alphaproteobacteria; order Rhizobiales; family Beijerinckiaceae; genus Rhodoblastus. Next base: position 5,984 of record CAWFBN010000051.1, read on the forward strand.
ACCGATTTCGACAACGCCATCGACCGCGATCCCTTCGCCGCCGCGCCCTATCAGGCGCGCGCCGAGAGCAGCTGGCGCTCAGCCAACTATGACAAGGCGATCGAGGATTTCAACGCCGCCCTCAATGTGGACAATCACAACGCTTCGGCCTGGGCCGGCCTCGGCCTCGCCTATGAGAAAAAGGGCGACCGGCAAAAGGCGGCGGAAAACTATCAGCGGGCGCTGTCGCTCAATCCTGACGAGCCCGTCGCCCGGGCCGGCGCGGGCCGCGTGCACGGATAAGAGAGTCTCTTCTTCACGCCGCCAGATGGGCGAATTGCGCGCAGACGGCGACATACACGTCGCGCTTGAACGGCACAATCAATTCGGGCAGGCGTTCGAGCTTCTCCCAGCAATACGTACTAGTCGAAGAAGCGGGCAGCAACAAAAA
>CAWFBN010000052.1:0-10969 GCA_963813955.1 uncultured Alphaproteobacteria bacterium
CCCCCCCCCCCCCCCCCCTTTCTTTGAGGGCGCCTGAAGCTCAACGAGGCCCAGAAAGCCTCGTTCAAGGATTTTCAGGACGCGCGGACCAAAGCCGTCGAAACGGCGACGACCCGCCTCTGCGCGACCAAGCCGGATCTGTCCTCGTTCGAAGGGCGTCTCGGTTTTCACCAGGCCTTCCTGGAGGATCGGCTGGAGGCGGTGAAAGCGGAGAACCCGAAACTGATCGCTTTTTACCAAAGCCTCGACGCCGGGCAGAAGTCGAAATTCGACAAATTCCGCGACCGCGTGGCGCGCAAGGAAGGCCGCTGAGGCCGAGCCCCGTATCCCATTCAACGCGCCCCTTCGGGCGCATGGAGACCCAGATCACTCTCATTCGCATGGCCGCGATTGCGGCGGCAACGATGCTTGCGGCCGCGACGGCCCAGGCCGGCCCGCTAAATCTGCCGCGACCGCAATCCAGTCCCGATGGCCAGATCGAACTGATCGCCGTTCATCACGTCTATCGGCATCATTACACCCACTACCGGCACAGCAGCGGCGGCGCCTTCCCCGCCGCGATCATCGGCGGGATTGTCGGGGGCGCGCTGAGCAACGGCTGCTACTTCAATGATTGCGGCTACGGCTATGGTTATGACGGCGGCAATTATGGCGGCGGCTACGGCGGCGGCGGCTACAGGGGTGGGGCGGCTTTTACGGAGGCGGCCACGGTGGCGGATTCCATGGCGGCGGCGGCCACGCAGGAGGCTTCCACGGCGGCGGAGGCGGCCATGGGGGTGGCCACGGCGGCGGCGGCCATCGCTGAAACGATGGCCGTGTAGATTCGGAAAGGGCGCGGGTCTGAGTAAATTCCGATCCTGCCTTTCCCCGCCCCTGCGCGATATTTTTAAAGGATCGCCGGCGCAACGCGATCGGGTAACGCCAACACCGCGGAGCTCCGCTCTTTTTTCGCGGCGACGTTCGCTTTCGGACGCCGTGTGTCGTCGGCGGCCCCATTTTCGATCCAAGGAATTCCTGGGAGCATAAAATGAAAAAATTCATCCTCATCGGCCTCGCAAGCGCAGCCCTGACAGGCCTTCCTCTCATCAACGGTTCGATCGCCCAGACCGGCGATAAAACGCCGACGGCCCAATCGGAACAGAATACCGGACCGGCGGACAACCAGATCGCCAATGAAGTTGACGCGAGGATCGCTGACCTCAAGGCGCGCCTGAACCTGTCCGTCGATCAGGAAAAATACTGGCCGGGCTTGCAGTCCGCCTTGCACGACGATGGAATCGAACAGTTGAAACACGCCATTGAAAACGGAAATCGCCCAAGCCGCCGTGATCGCGAACGCCAGGGTCAGGATCACCCCAACGATATCGCTGTCATGCGGACCATGGCTGACAGCCTCACCGCCAGAGGCGCGTCCTTGAAAAAACTCGCGGACGCCGCCGACCCGCTTTATGGCGCTCTCGACGATCGGCAAAAGAATGAATTGTTCCAGTTCCTCAGGACCGACTTCGAAAAACGCCACGGTTAACCTCATGCGTCGCTCCAGTCTGGTCTGTGTGGCCTTAGCGTCAGGCGCCTTGCTCGGCGGTTGCGCCAGCGCGCCTCGCGTCGCCTTCAGTCGAGCCGACCAGATGGCGGCGCTGCCTTTGGGAGCGCGCAGCATTCGATACTGGGCCAATGATCCCGAGAGCGTCGTGCAGGACGCCGCGCGGCGCGCCGTCGTCCAGAAGGGGCAGAATTTCGCCTATCTCGCTCTATCGGGCGGCGGTGGCGGCGGCGCTTATGGCGCCGGCGTGCTCAATGGATGGACGCAATCTGGAACGCGCCCGGCCTTCACCGTGGTGTCGGGCGTTTCCGTCGGCGCCATGATCGCTCCCTTTGCATTTCTGGGCCCGGACTATGATGGAAAGCTGAAACGGATTTACACCAACGGCGAAGCGCAAAGCCTGATCGAGCAAACCAGCCCCCTTGGAGCGATCTTCGGAGGCGGCTTGATCGAGAGCGGGCGCATGCGTGAGTTGGTCGAACGCTATATCGACGACGAGATGCTCGATCTGATCGCGCGCGAGGATCGAAAAGGACGACGGCTTCTGGTTGTCACCACCGATCTTGACGCGCAGCGCGCCGTCATTTGGGACATGGGCGCCATCGCGGCGACGGGCGGCCCTGCGGCGTTCAAGCTGTTTCGTGACGTTATCGCCGCCTCCGCGAGCATTCCTGTCGTCTTCGCGCCGCAACTCATCGATGTCGAAGCTAACCAGCGGCGGTTTCAGGAGATGCACGTCGATGGCTCGGTCACCGCGCCCGTTTTCATCCTGCCGGATACGCTTCTGCTTGGCGGCAAGAAGATTGAAACGCGCGGCGGTCGTAAAAACCTGTATGTGATCGTCAATGCGCCGCTCGACGCGGGTTTCCGGGTCGTTCCAAACAAGGCCCAGGCGATAGCGACGCGTTCCCTAGGGGTCATGACCCGGGTCGAAACCGAAGCCGTGCTTGCTCAAACCTATAAAGTCGCAACCAGCGAGGGTTTGGGTTTCAATCTCAGCTATATTGGCAAAGACGTTCCCGACAGCGGCGGCACCGGCTTTGAGACGGACACGATGCAACGGCTGTTTGCCTACGGCTATGCGAGGGCAAGCGCCGGCTCGTTCTGGGAGAACAAACCGCCTCAAGTCGAAACGGCGAAGGCGATGGCAAAGACGGAAAACTGAATTGGTTCAGGTTGAATGATTTCCGATCAGTAGCGAATTGCGTTATTGGAACGGGTCACTTTGTGAGTTTTGAAACGATAGCTCGCAATGCATTTTGCTCGTCCATTTTTCCCGCCACTGCGCGACTACGGCCGCCGGCAAGGCTCGACACCGCCTTGAAGTCTTCGACCAAAACGTGCTCAATCCTTTGCTTCATCAATTCGAGCAAAATCAGGATTTCGCCAGGCGGAAGCGTGCCGTCCGAATTCACTTTCTTGAGATATGTATTGAGCTCATCGTCGGAGAGAGCCTCCTGAAAATGGAGTTTCCGCAGCAATGTTTCGGCTCGCATCGTCGGCTCCTGTTGCGCGAGCGCCGCGAATTCTGCAGCGCGCTTATCAGTCCGGCGACGACATCATGAGCAGCCCGGGCGCCCACCGCATCCCGCCGGCTTGTTTCGGCATAACGAGAACATCGTGACGCGATCAAGGGACCGGCCGCCTCACATCCAGCTTAATGTCATCCCTATGTCTCCCGGTATCCCTTCGGGATAATCGACGACCTGGAACCGCAGCTTGTAGCCGCGCGGCTGCAGGTATTTTTTCCAGAAGTCATAGAGCTCTTTTGGCAGTCCGGTGAGCGTGTTTTCCCAGCCCGGCTCCGCCTGATTGATGGCGCGGCCGTGATCGGTGAAAACCTGGTTCGGAACTCTGCCAATAAAGACTTCGGTCATGCCATTGCTGACGGCGCGCTGGATGATGGCTGCCGCGCGCTTCATCCTTTCTTCGTCCGAAACGCCCGACGGCTTTGAAAACTTTTCCATCAGCGCCTGTTTTTCGGCGTCTGCCGCCGCCATCCGGCGCAGGCTTGCGGAGGCCTTCTCGGCTTCGGCCAAGGAGATAATTTTCATGCAATCCTGTGCTGAAGGCAGGAGATCATCAATATTCGTCATCGTTTCCTCCCGACACTTTTTGAGCTTTTACCGCAATCACGCCCAACCAGAGAAAGCTTATTGTTTTGTCGGCCCGTTCTCGCGGGCTCATTCGGCCGGCGCCTTTTGCTCGGGCGCGACGGCGTCGGGCTTGGGGCCTGGCCGCGCGCCGGGCCGCAATTTTTCGCGGATCGCCTGGAAAAACACATAGAGCGGCGGGATCGCGAAGATGCCGACGAAGGACGCCAGGATCATGCCGCCGAAAACCGGCGTGCCGACGTTGCGCCGCGCAAGCTGCGAGGCGCCGACCGCGACGACGAGCGGATACAGGCCGAGAATGAAGGCGAATGACGTCATCATGACCGGACGGAACCGCTCGCGCGCGCCCTCGGTGGCGGCGTCGCCGATCGGCTGTCCCTGCTCGCGCTTCAATTTGGCGAATTCGACGATGAGAATGCCGTTCTTCGCCGCGAGACCGATCAGCACGATCATGCCGATCTGGGCGTAAAGGTCGAGCGTGAGGCCGCCTATGACAATCGCGGCATAGGAGCCGAGAATGCCGACCGTGACGGACAGCAGCACCGGCACAGGGATCGTCCAGCTTTCATAGAGCGCGACAAGGAACAGAAAGGCGAACAGCAAAGCGAAACCAAGGATGATCGCGGTCTTGCCTTCGGCGCGCTTTTCCTGGAACGCGGTGTCCGTCCATTCGCCGGCAAAACCGGCGGTCAGGGTCTTCGCCGCGACCCCTTCCATCGCGTTCAGCGCTTCGCCCGAGGATACGCCGGCGCGCCGGAGCGCCCTGAACCGTCACGGCGCGGCGGTTGTTGTAGCGGATCAACGCGGGCGGCCCGACCACCACGCGCACCTCCGCAAGGCTGCGCAGCGGTATCATCTTGCCTTCGGCATTGCGGACATTGATCCGGTAGATGTCGTCGACGCTCGACTCGATCCTGCGGCTTCGGCCTGCACCTGCACCTGCCAGGTCCGTCCATACAGGTTCATGTTGTTGACGAAATAGCCGCCGAGCGACGCTTGCAGCGACTGGAAGACGGAGTTCGAGCGGGACGCCGAGGATTTGCGCCTTGTCACGGTCGATATCGAGATAGATCGACGGATTATCCGCGGAGAAAGTGCTGAACACCCGGTTCAGCTTGGGGTCCTGGTTGGCGGCGACCAGCAAGCCCGCTGCAGCACCTGGGCCAGGACCTTGGGATCGCCTCCCTGCAAATCCTGGAGCACATAGGCGAAGCCGCCGCCGGTGCCCAGACCGATAATCGGCGGCGGGGCCAGCGGAACGACTTTGCCCTCGCGAATCTGTTTGAACTTGTCGCCGAGTCGCGCGATCACCGCATTGGCCGATTGCCCGGCGCCGTGGCGTTCCTCGAAGGGCTTCAGCGTCACCACCATGAAGGCGGCGTTCGACTGCGAATAATTGTCGATGAAATTGAGGCCGATGACCGATGTCATGTCCTGCACGGCCGCTTCCTCGCGCACCAGCGCTTCGGCCTGCTTGATCACGTCGGTCGTGCGTCCGACCGAGGCGGCGCCGGGCATTTGCACGATGACGAAGAAGGCGCCCTGATCGTCTTCCGGCAGGAAACCGGTCGGCGTGATCTTGGACAGCGCCACCACTCCGACGGCGGACGCCGCGACCATGGCCAATCCGATGATCGAGAATCGCACCAGACGCGCGGTCACGGCGCCATAGGCGTCACGCACCCGGTCGATCGAGCGCATCACCCAGCCCATGACGCCGCGCCGCGGACCGTGATGGCGGCGCAGCAGGATGCCGCAAAGCGCCGGCGACAGGGTCAGCGCGTTGATCGCCGACAGCCCCATGGCGACGGCGACGGTCACCGCGAACTGCCGGAACAATTCGCCGGAAATGCCGGGGATGAAGGCGACGGGCACAAAGACCGACAGCAGCACCAGCGTGATGGCGATGATCGGCGCCGTGATCTCGGCCATGGCTTTCTTGGTCGCCTCGCCGGGCGACAACTCCGGATTCTCCTCCATCACGCGCTCGACGTTCTCGACCACGACGATGGCGTCGTCCACCACGATGCCGATCGCCAGCACCACCGCGAGCAGCGAAACGGTATTGGCGGAATAACCAACCGCCTTGAGCACGATGAAAGCGCCGATCAGGCTGACCGGCACGGCGAACATGGGAATGAGCGTCGCGCGGACGCTGCCGAGGAAAAGAAACACGACCAGAACGACGAGGACGAAAGCCTCGATCAGGGTTTTCTGGACCTCGTGGATCGTGTCGGTGACAAAGACGGTCGGATCGTAAGTGACCTTCCAGGCGAGGTCTTCCGGGAACCGCTTCTCCATGTCGGTGAATGAGTTTGCGAACGGCGGCGAGCGACGAGATGGCGTTGGCGCCGGGCGACTGATAAATGGCGATCGCCGCCGAGGGGACGCCGTTGAACCGGGTCTCGCGATCGAGGTTGGCGGCGCCCAACTCCAGGCGCGCGACATCGCCGAGGCGCAGGATCGAGCCGTCCGGATTGGAGCGGATGACGATGTTTTCGAACTCCGCGACGGTCGTCAGACGTCCCTTGGTCTGAATGTTGAGCTGGAGCTGCTGGTCGTTGGAAATGGGCCGCGCGCCGACGCGCCCGACCGCCGCCTGAGTATTCTGGGATTGGATGGCGTTGATGACGTCGCCCGTGGTGAGGCCGAGACCGGTCAGCCGGTCGGTTCGCACCCAGGCGCGCATCGCATAGTCTTGCGGCCCCCACAGCGACGCGTCGCCGACGCCGGAGGTGCTCTTGATCTGATCGAGCAGATTGATCGTGACGTAATTGGAGAGGAACAGCGGATCGTGGGTGTGCTTCGGCGAATAGACCGAGATGACGCCGAGCAGCGCCGACGATTTCTTCTTGACCGTCACGCCCTGGCGCTGCACCTCCGGCGGGAGTTGCGCCAGCGCGACCTGCACGCGATTGTTGACATTGACCGCGTTGATGTCCGGATTGGTTCCGAGTTCGAATGAGCAGGTCAGCGTATAGCTGCCATCGTCGCCGCTGACGCTCTTCATGTAGATCATCTTGTCGACGCCGACGACCTGCGCTTCGATGGGCTGCGCGACAGTGGCGTCGACGACTCCACCGTTGGCGCCGGGGTAAAACGTCGTGACGGAAACCTGCGGCGGCACGATATCGGGATATTGCGCGACCGGAATCGTCAGCAGGGCGAGGAGGCCGGCGATGGTCGTGACAATCGCGATGACGATGGCGAAACGCGGACGATCGACGAAGATGGCCGAAAACATGAGCTTCAGCTCCGGTCGAGGCTGGCGGGAACGGGCGAAGCAAGCACCGGCGTTCCCGGCCTGATCGACTGGAGTCCCTCGACGATCACCTGTTCGCCGCCGTCAAGACCTTCCTCGATCACCGAATAGGGACCCAATTCGCCTCCAAGCTTGACGCGCTTGACGACCGCCTTGCCGTCCTCGACCACGAAGACATAGGTCCCGCGTTGATCGGCGATCAATGCCGCCTGCGGCGCCACGACCTTTTCCTTGATTTGGCCGCTCTCCAGCCCGACGCGAACAAGCTGCCCGTCAATGAGCCGCCCGTTGGGATTGGGGAATGACGCCCGCATCAGCACGGTGTCCGTGGCCTTGTCGACGGAGACGTCGATGAAGTTGATCGCGCCGGTCTGGTTGTAAACGGAGCCGTCGGAGAATTTCAACCGCGCCTTGATCTTGCCGACGTCCACCTGGTCGGTCTCGCGCTCGACGCGCAGGAATTCGCGCTGGCTGACCGGAAACGTCACATACATGGGATCCTGGCTGACAACCACGGTCAACGGACCGCTCTCAGGACCCACGACATTGCCTGTAGTAAAGTTGGTCTTGCCGACCTTGCCGTCGATCGGCGAGGTGATGTTGGTGTAGGACAGATTGATCTTCGCGGTCATCAGGTTCGCCTGGTCGCTCGTCAACTGACCCTGGGCTTGCTGGTCGGCGGCGCGAGCCTGATCGCGAGCGACGGCTGTTCCGGATTGTTTCGCAAGGAGTTCCGACGCCCGGTTGAGCTGGATCTCCGTCAGCGCCTTGGCGGCCGTATCGCGCTCCACCGCACCCTGAGCTTGTTTGACGTCCGCCTCGAACAGGCCTTTTTCGATGGTGAAAAGCGGCGCGCCCGCCTTGACGAATTCGCCCTCCTTGAACAGCACGGCGTCGAGAAAGCCCTTCACGCGCGCCCTGACTTCGACGCGACCGACCGCTTCGACGCGACCGACAAAATCGAGAGCCTTTTCGACAGGCCGCCGCTCGGCGGTGACCGTTCCGACCGGAATCGCCTGGGGCTGCTGGGCTCCGGGCTGCTGGGCTCCGGCGGGGCAAAGGCCGAACGCAACCAGCGCAGCGGCGACGCTTGCCGCTTTTGCCGTTCTTGCAAAGCCGGAGAAAGAACTCGCCGTCGCTGTCATGGCGCCACCTCGAGAGGGAATAGATTTCGAGGAATTCAAACCACAGAGATCAAGGTCTTGGATGACGACAAGAATGACGTCGCTCATGACACGACCATGAAGGTCAGGCTCTTGGCCAGCATGTCGCCGGCCTCCAAATCGGGCGCACCCAAATGTCGGCCACGGCCGCCAAAGGGAGCCTTTGTTGCCGTTGCTATTTTCTTTCATGAAAGCCTCATCCAACTTCGAACGTCTGTTAAGCAATTGGGCGGCACTGCGGCTATTTTATTGCAAATGCGATTGCGCCGAAATCATGCGGCAGGCAGGTCTCTATAAGCCCACGTTCAAAATCTGACGCGGTTTTGAAGTCTTTGACAAGCCAGCAAAGTGGCGTCCCCCTTTTTTGATCATCCCGCGCACTTTAGGAGAAGCTGCCTGGGTGGTTCGCCGTAAGGGGGCCCTCATAGCGCGGATCAGCCCATAGCTATCGCGATCAAGGCCCGCCGCGAGAGCGTGACTGCGATCGTCGCCCGCACCTCAATGACGCCGGGGCAGAGCCAAGTGTCAGATTTCAACGACTAGATAACCGCTCCGATTCGGCACCGAGCAATATGGGGATCGGCGTTTGCTCTTCTGTGACAATTCCTAGGGCGCGCGCTGACGGCTCAACCGTGTCGGTGTCGCATGACGACAAACGCCGTTGCACCAAATGAGAAGGACCGGGTCTCCGAACGGGTACGGCGGCGAGCAAGGAAGCGGGTGGAACTGGCGGCAAATCTGATGATGCATGCAGGCGCGTCATGGCGATTGGCATCGGCCCTGTAAACGCGACCGCGCTTGTCGCCACAATCGGCGACGCAAGTTCATTCAAATCTGCACGGCAGCTTGGCGCATGGATTGGTCTCGTGCCGCGACAGAGTTCAAGCGGCTGCAAGGAACGGTTGGGCCACATAACGAAGGCGGGCGACGCCTATCTGCTGGTTGCGTTGTCCGCCAAGAGCGCGCGAAATTGACCAAACTCAACAAGCAAAAAAATCGAGGGCTTGAAGAGGGAGCGCGACTGCCTCACGAAATCTTCGCTACTCGTCCCCAGCTTGGCGGCGAGCCTCGATCTTCGAGAATTGCGCAAATTCGCACCAAAGCTAAAAAGCAGTAAGCCGGACTGCGTCCGCGCATTCGGCATTGACGGCAACGCACGCCAAGAAGTCGGACGAAGCAAGCGTTGAAACCGCGATTTTAATCCGGAGAGCGACGCCGCGATAGAACCAGGTAACGACGCGACGACATCATCCAAAGGCGGTTCAGCGTCCTGATCCAAAAATAGGCCTGTCGAACGCAACTTGGTTTCAAAATCCACCTGAACCAAACGCTCTGGCGCACTCCTGCGGGCAGATACCGCGACTTGAAATAAATTGGCGACGAACCCGCGTTGCGCTTATCAAGCGCAACCCGAAGCCTGGCCATATCAATCCGCAGTTTCTCTACAACGCACGGCACGGGAAGATCGACATCGTCACACGTCAGCATCGTGACCTTGGGCGCCTCGACGTCCAGATCGATAAAGTCGCAGGCATCGGCGCCGCCTTGAAGCACTTCGGCGCATCCGACCACCACCCGGAGACGAGCCGGCAGCCGGGCAAGCGCCGTTGAGCGGAAACGAAACCTCCGATCACGGCGAAGGCCGCCCAGGCCCGCCGCCAAAGCCACCTCCACATCGGCCCGCACCCCTGCCCTGTCGCCAGCGGCGAAAAGCAACTGACGACCTTCGGCAAGCGCCGTCAGATGGCTCTTGAAGAACGCCTTGATGTCGATCTGCAGGGATTTCGGCAGGCTTCGATATTTTGGCGAGCCAGGAAACTGCTGCAGCGCCAAATGAACCAACAGATCCTCGCGCCTGGCGCGGGACGCCTCAATAAAGTCCTGGTCCTCCAAACGTCTTGCCGCAGCGCCTCGACCAGGCGCGTCCATGAGACATGGGCCGCATTAGCTTCTGCGAGAACCTCCTTTGGAACCTCGTCGGCTTCCGGCAGGCGTCCCAACGTCAGGCAAATGCCGCGCATCGCTTCGACACGCCCAACGCGCTCTCGCAAATCAGGCCGAATGCGGATTTCGCGCTCACGACGCGGTGGCCTTGGCAGGCTCCCCATCAGATAGGCTCTCGAACGCCGCCTAAAAAGAATCTCCTGTTCAAGATCCTTATCCTTGAAAACGGCGACAATGCCCGCCGCCAAGCTGAGCGGCGCTTGGCCGGTCGCCGCCTCGACGAACTCCCTCAGTTCTTGCTGGGCGAAATATTTTTGGAAGGTTCCACGAGAAGTTAGAACGCCGTCCCGATGGGGCTTTTGCCCCGCCGTCGAAACCTTGCCCGACACCATGACCGAGACGCAAAGCGCCTTACCGGCAAGTCCCCAGGCGGCCTTGAGGGTCTCAAGCCGCTCGCGCTGGTCTTCGATCACATTCAAGACGAAGCCGAGATTGACCACGTCGGCTGGGCGTCGCAGGCCGTCCGCGCCTGAGCTCTAGGATCCCAGCCAACAGCATCGTAACCCTGCGAGGTCAAAGCCGCGACATCTTCGCCCTGCCCGCAACCATAGTCGAAAACCGAAGCCTCTTTCGTCACCAAGCCAAGGCGCAACATGATCTGCATCGGCTGCGAGAGATCGCCCCGCACGATCGCCGTTTTATGACGGGAAATATCGACGTGCTCCTCCTCGGCCGAAAGAAGGTTGTTACCGCGCAGAACAAGACCCGCCTCCGCGATGCGCGCCTGCCAAGCCTTCCGCGTACCGATCCTGTTCGAGTCCCGGAACAACCCGTGCTCCTCGGCGGCGGCGGTCAAGGCGCGAAACTTTGGGATCCGGGGATCGTCAGGCGCGAGCAATAGCTCCTTGCGGTGAAGAATTGGCGGGTTGGCGCGGCTCCGATT
>CAWFBN010000053.1:0-7360 GCA_963813955.1 uncultured Alphaproteobacteria bacterium
GCCGCTGTGGCCGGAACGCCGGATTGCGCCCGCGCGCTGGCGCGCTTTCCGTCGGCGGCGTTTTTTCGCCCGAGGACCGAAAGCCGCCACCGCGCGTTTGTCGCTGGCCGCGCTGGAGATGGATGAGGAGCGTTTGCAGGCATTGCGGCGGGCCGGATAAAAAACGCTCGGCGATGTGGCGGCGCGGTCTTCACGTCTTTTCGCCGCGCGTTTCGGCGACGATTTTTCCCGCAAAATCGAGCGGCTGTTCGGCCGCGAGGACGTGCGCATAAATCCCTTGCGGCCGCCGCCCGATTGCATGGTCGAGCGGCATTTCATAGAGCCCCTGACGCATGCTGGATCCATCGAGACCGCCTTGCGGGACTTGATGCTGGAAACCGCGAATCTGCTGGCGAGAGGGGGGCAGGCGGCCGCGTATTCGAAGCCGTATTTTTCCGCGCCGACGGTTTTGTTCGTCGCCTGCGCATAGAAACCTTGCGCCCGACGCGCGATCCGAAAACCCTGTTCCGGCTGTTTCGCGAAAAACTCGACGCCCTGGCCGATCCGCTCGATCCCGGTTTCGGCTTCGACGCCTTGCGTCTCGCCGTTCCCCGAACGGAAAATTTTGAAACTGCGCAGGCCGATTTTTCCGGCGCGGCGGCGCAGGAACTCGGAACAGGAGTTGAGCGAATTGCTCGACCGCCTGACGACGCGTTTCGGCCGCGAGCGCGTGCTGCGTTTTGTCCATCTCGACACCTATGAGCCGGAGCGTGAAAGCCCCGCCGTTCCCGCCGCCGTGACGGCCTCCGCTAAACCCACTCCTTGGCCCGCGCCGGAGCCGGGCCAGCCGCCGACGCGTCCATTGACCCTGTTCGATCCGCCGCAACCGGTCGAAGTTCTGGCTTTGGCGCCGGATGGGCCTCCGGCGCGCTTCCGCTGGCGGAAAAAATTGCACGATGTTCTGCGCGCCGAAGGGCCGGAGCGCATCGCGCCGGATTGGGCGCGGCTCGGCCCCGAGCTTTTTGGGCCGGAAGCGTCGACGCGCGATTATTACCGCGTCGAAGATGTCGAGGGTCGGCGCTTCTGGTTGTTCCGACGCGGGCTTTATGAGCGTGGCGACGAGACGCCGCGCTGGTTTGTGCATGGGTTGTTTGCGTGATGTCTTACGCGGAATTGGTTTGCGCCAGTCATTATTCGTTTCTGCGCGGCGCCTCGTCTCCGGGCGACCTGATCCGCACGGCATTGCAGCTGGGCTATTCCGGCCTCGGCCTGTGCGACCGCAATTCCATGGCCGGGGTCGTTCGCGCCCTCAGCGCACTTGAGGAGATTGCGCAGGGGCCGGATGAGGACTCGCCCGTCAAGCGAAAGGATTCAGATTGCTGGCCGGCGCGCGGCTGGTTTTTGCCGACGGCGCGCCGGACGTCGCCGCCTATCCGGCCAATCGCGCAGGGTGGGGGCGGCTGTGCCGCCTGCTCAGCCTCGGCAAGAGACGGGCGAAAAAGGGCGATTGTCTCTTGAGCCTCGACGATCTGCTGGCGGATGCGGAAGATCTTCTGCTGATCCTCTTGCCCACGCAAAATAGCGCTGCGCTGGAAAAATTTCTGCCGCGCCTGCGCGCCGCCTGTCCCGAAAAACTCTGGCTCGGCGCCCATATGCCACGCGGCGGCGCCGACCGCCGCCGTCTTCAGGAGTTGCGTTTTCTGGCGAAGGCGCAGGGCGTCAGATTGCTGGCGCAGAATGATGCGCTTTACGCACAGCCGGAAGATCGCGCCTTGCAGGACGTGCTCTCCTGCGTGCGTGAGCGGATGAACTCTCGCGCAGGCCGGCCGGCGGCTGGAAAGCAATGCCGAGCGCCATCTGAAAGCGCCGCAGGAAATGGCGCGGCTTTTCGCCGATGCGCCGGAGGCGATCGAGGAAATCCCCCGCTTTCTTGCGCGCGCAAATTTCCATCTGCGCGAATTATCCTATGAATATCCCGACGAGCCGACGCCGCAAGGCTGGACGTCGCAAGCCTGGCTGGAGGAATTGACCCGCCGCGCCCTGCCGCAACGCTATCCGCAAGGCGCGCCGCCAAAAATTCGCGCGATCTGATCGCCCAGGAACTGGCGCTGATCGAAAAACTCGATTACGCGCCCTATTTCCTCACCATCTACGACATCGTCGATTTCGCGCGGAAACAGGAAATCCTGTGTCAGGGGCGGGGCTCGGCGGCCAATTCGGCGGTCTGCTACGTGCTCGGAATTACCGCCGTCGATCCGGCGGAAAACGATCTGCTTTTCGCCCGCTTCATCTCTTCCGCGCGTAAAGAGCCGCCGGACATCGACGTCGATTTCGAACATGAGCGGCGCGAGGAAGTCATCCAGCATATTTACGAAAAATATGGCCGCGAACGCGCCGGTCTCGCGGCGGCGGTGATTTCCTATCGGCCGCGCAGCGCGCTGCGCGATGTGGCGAAAGTCTTTGGGCTGTCGGAAGACATGATCGTCGCGCTCGGCTCGCTGCAATGGGGCAGCCACGGGGCCGGCTTCAAGAAGGAGCATATCGCCCAGGCTGGTCTCGATCCGGCCAATCCCCTCATCCGCCAGGTGATTTTTTTCGCGCGAAAAATTCTGGGGTTTCCGCGTCATCTCTCGCAGCATGTCGGCGGTTTCGTGCTGACGCGCGGGCGGCTGGACGAACTCTGCCCCATCGGCAACGCCGCCATGCCCGACCGCACCTTTATCGAATGGGACAAGGACGATATCGCCGCGCTCGGCCTGATGAAGGTCGATATTCTGGCGCTCGGCATGCTGACCTGCATCCGCAAGGGGTTTGACCTGCTGGCGCGCCACGAGGGCGTCCACATGGGTCTGGCCGACGTCCCGCGCGAGGACAAGGCGGTCTATGACATGCTGTGCAAGGGCGATTCCATCGGGGTGTTCCAGGTCGAAAGCCGCGCGCAGATGAACATGCTGCCGCATCTGCGGCCAAGAACTTTTTACGATCTGGTGATCGAGGTCGCCATCGTGCGGCCGGGTCCGATCCAGGGCGACATGGTGCATCCTTATTTGCGCCGCCGCGCCGGACATGAGGAGGTCAGCTTTCCCTCGCCGTCGCCGGAGCACGGACCGCCCGACGAGTTGCATCGCGTGCTGGGCAAGACGCTCGGGGTGCCCTTATTCCAGGAACAGGCGATGAGCCTCGCCATGGTCGCGGCAAAATTTTCGGAAGAAGAAGCCAATCGCCTGCGTCGCGCCATGGCGACCTTTCGTCATCTCGGCACGATCGGCGAATTCGAGTCCATGATGGTTTTCCGCATGTGCGCGCGCGGCTATGAAAAAGAGTTTGCGCAGCGCTGTTTCGAGCAGATCAAGGGCTTTGGCTCCTACGGCTTTCCCGAAAGCCACGCCGCCTCGTTTGCGCAACTGGTCTATGTCTCGGCCTGGCTCAAATGCCATCATCCGGCGGTCTTCGCCTGCGCTCTTTTGAATGCGCAGCCGATGGGCTTTTACGCCCCGGCGCAGATCGTGCGCGACGCGCGCGAACATGGCGTTGAAATCCGCCCCGTGGACATCAACCGCTCCTGCTGGGACAACACGCTCGAACGCGCGCAAGGGGGAGATCTTGCCCTGCGCCTCGGCTTTCGTCAGATCGGTGGTCTGATCGAGGACGAAATGAACTCCCTGGTCGCCCTGCGCGGGGAAGGTTTTGCAACGCTCGAATCCTGCGCCATGCGGGTCAGGATTTCCGCACGGACATTGAAGATTTTGGCCGACGCCGACGCCTTCCGCTCTTGCCGCGTCTTGGGAGATGTTTCGCCCGCGAGCGGCGACGCTGGACCGGCGTTCGGCGCTGTGGTCCGCCCGGCGTCTTTCGGGCGCCAGCGCCTTGCCGCTCTTTGACGCCGCCGGGGTGGAGGCGTGGGCGCCGAGCCTGACGCCGAATTGCCCCGTCTCCGTCTCGGCGAAGAGGTCGTAGCCGATTACCAGAGTCTTCGCCTGTCGCTGGCGGCGCATCCGATGCAGCTTTTGCGTCCGCTTTTTTCCCGCGAGAAATTTTTGCGCGCGGATGAGCTTGCCGGTTGCCGTGATGGAGCCTGGATAAAGGCGGCGGGGCTGGTGCTGGTGCGCCAGCGGCCCGGCAATGGCAAGATGATTTTCGTCACTCTGGAGGACGAGACTGGCGTCATTAATGTCGCGCTTTATGCGAGCCTGTTCGAACGCTATCGCAAGGAAGTCATGTCTGCGCGACTGATGGCGGTGGAGGGCCGGCTGCAAAAAAGCTGGGCCGGGGTGGTTCATCTGCTGGGCCGGCGCGTCTTCGACCGCTCGGATGAGCTTGGCCGGCTATCGGACTCCGCCACGGGCGGCGCCGACCGCGCCGTTCATCCGCGCAATGTCCGAGCGATCCCGCAGTCGAGGGATTTTCATTGACATTTCAAACAAAGTCACTCGTGCTGAGGAGCCGCAGCAGGCGGAACACGCGGGTATCGCTGGCGCAGCCGGTATGTCTGCCCATGGTTCGAGACGCTTCGCTCCTCACCATGAGGGGGCGGAATTTGAAAGCGGCGGCCGGACGCCCCCTTAAAATTCCGCTTGGCCGCCGACGCCGCGCCGCCTTTATAAGGAGGGCGGCGCGGGCGTGGCGAAATCGGTAGACGCAAGGGACTTAAAATCCCTTTTTAGCTCCCCAGACCCGCACAACCTCCGCACAACCCCGCTGAAACCCTTGAAAATAGGCTAAAGTAAGCTGGGATGCCCCTTGCGACTCCCCCGGCATCCCTATAATGTGCCGACGTAGCGCCGACGTGGCGCCGAATGGCGGTCGCATGGTCATCACCGAAGAAGTCGTGAAAAGCGCGGCGCCGGGGCCGCGGGATTACGTCATCCGCGACGAAAACTCGTCGGTTTCGGCGTGCGCGTCACACCGAAGGGCGCGAAGAGTTTCGTGGTCGAAGCGCGCGTGGACGGAAAGTCCCAGCGCCTGACCGTTGGCCGCGCCGACGTGGTTTCCGTCGCCGCAGCCCGCAAGGCGGCGATGGCGATGCTGGCCAAGATGCACGGCGGCGCCGACCTGAAGGCCGAGGTGAAAGCCGGCGCGAAAAAGCGGCCACTCTGGCCCAGGCGCTGGATCTTTACATTTCGTCGAAGGACAAGCTGCGGCCGACCACGGCCATCAAATACCGCGCGCAGCTCGGCCGGGTCATGCCAGACTGGCTGAACAAGCCGATGTCGTCGATCACCAAGGAAATGGTCGCCACGCGCTACAAGGAGCGCCTAAAGGTTTCCGTCAGCGACACCAACGGCGCGTTCCAGCGTCCTGAAAGCGGTCCTGCGCCGGCCTTCAAGCATCAGGCCGAATTGGTGGCCCCTGAAAGGCATCGCGACCGATATCCTGACCGGCGACTGGACCACGCTGCCGCGCAAGACGCGGCTGCTGGAGTCGAAGGAGATGCCGGCGTGGGTAGCGGCGGTCGCGGGCCCTCCGCCAGCCGCCACAGCAGCCGCGCGCTGACCGGGTTGATGTTGAGGGCTCGGGTCAACGAGCTGCTCCGGCTGGACTGGAGCCGACGTGTACGAGGCCGACGTAAGCTGGAAATCCGCCGAGCAAAACCACTGCCTTCACCAAATACATTGGCCCTGAACTGGCGGCCGGTTTGCCAGTGGCGCGGCGCCGCGAAGAAGGGCCGGGTGTTCGAAGTGGACGATCTTCGCGCCGCGTTCGATCAGGTCGTCGCGCTCGGCGAAAAACAAATCACTGCGCACGATCTGCGCCGGACGTTCTTGACTTCCGGCAATCGCGCTGCCGCGCCGCTCATCACCCTCAAGAAGCTGGTCAACCACAGCGACAAAGGGCGACGTCACTGATGGCTAATGTTCCCGACGCCGACAACCTGCGGCATGGGCCGGCGTGATCGAGGCGGCGATTTCGCCGAGCGCCGGCGGATCGACTTCATCCCTCTCAAGGCGAGGGCTGAAGAAAAATCGCAGCCGACGAAAGAACCACGGCCTTAATGGCGGCACTACAGCTCGAAGGCCTTCTTGCGCGGCTTTTACATCGAAGAGAAGCGGCGGTGAATTCGCGAAATGGTGATGGCCGCCTGACGTTCGAAGAGCTGGTCACCGGGCGCTGCTGTGTCGACCTTCACGGCGCAGCAGGAAAGGTCGCGTCCAGCGCGTGGCTTTCGCCGCCGCAGCACGGAGGCGCTCCAACGCGACGCGTTGCGCGCAAAATCGAGCAGCTACTGCCAGGATCTGAAGTCACGCGGTCTGTTGGTGCTGGCGGAAGCGCCAAAGAGGTCGCGGACAAGGTCGGTTGCAAGGTTCGCCACGTGCAAAATATTTCTCTCTAAAATTCGAAACTAAATACGCACGACCCTTTCTGGTCGTGCGCGTTCGCTCAGCTAGGTTCGCTCCAACAATGGATTGGAGCCGACATAGCAAGAAGTAAAACCATCATCCCCGGGCCTGCGCTTGACGCAATCGCCGATGCCCTGTGGTCCCGCCTGGTCGGCGCCCACGTCACTACGACCGAGCTGTCGCTTCGCGCCAAGTTGGCTTTGGAGGCGAGACTTTATGGAGGCGAGCAGCGTCCGCCCTTCGGCCTCGACAAACTGACTGGCGGCGAGTGCGCCGACTATGTCGGCGTCGCGGTCGAGACGCTTCCCGACAAGGCCGAGCACGGACGCTCGACGCCGTCGCCTTATCACGTCGGCAGAAAGCTGTTTTTCCGCAGGTCGGAAATCGACGCCTGGGTCGAGACCCAGCGCGAGCAGTCCGGCCTGACCGAAGAGGCGAAAGCCGCTTCCTGAAACGACAAAGACCGGAAGCGTTGGAGCACCCCGGCCTTCAAACCCCCAACAACCCGTGCAGATCGAAAAGGAGAGCTTTTCAGATAGGCCCAACGGGCCGAAATCGACAAGCGCCGACCGGCGCAAACCCACTTCTAAAATTCAAGTTTCACACGCGCCTTGAGCGCATGGGCAGAGCTTTGCCCAAAAACCGAAACAACACGAAAGATCAACACAATGAACAAGGAACGTCGCAAAGCGATCAGCGAGTTGCGCCGGCTGGGTCCGAAACCTTGCTGCGTGTCGGTCGGCTGCCGGACGCGTTTCAGCGCCACCGAAAAACCGAACACGGGCTTTGTCCTGACCAGCCGCAGGAAAAAATTCGTGGGCGGCATCCCCAGGCCCTGCCAGACCCGGCCGGACATCCATCAGTCGATCCTCGAGACCGGCGAGCTTTTTGGCGTCGAGGTGCTTTCATCGACCCCAAGACCAGCGGGACGGTGTTAAATGTCGAAAGCGCCGACCAGATCTACACGGGCTGCGATTGCCCGAGGGGCCAGTGCTACTGCCCGCCCCCGCGCGTGGTGGTCATTGACGAAGCCTCGATGGTCA
>CAWFBN010000054.1:0-7183 GCA_963813955.1 uncultured Alphaproteobacteria bacterium
CAAGCGCGGCCCGCGCCGCCGCGACTGGCGCGGACTGGGCCTTATTGACGGGGATGGCGTCGAGAATCGCCTTCGCCTCCGCCAAGGCGCCGCGTGCGACAAAAATGCGGGCGATGCCCGCCTGAGCGCCGACATGATCTGGATCGACTTTCAGCACGTGCATGAACGCCGGTTCGGCCGCCTCAAGATCGCCGCCCTCTAACAGCGCCTGCGCCTCGCCGAACAGGGCTTCCACGTCCTCGCCCGCCGGCCCGGCGCAACGTTGGATGAAAGCCTTGATCTCGCTCTCGGGCAGCGCGCCCACAAAGCCATCGACCATCTGGCCGCCCTGGAAGGCGACGACGGCCGGGAACGGACTGGACGCCCAGTTTCTCCGCGATTTGCGGATATTCGTCGATATTCATCCGGGCGAGGCGGACTTTTCCTCGCGCCGCCTTGACGACTTTTTCGAGAATCGGGGTCAATTGCTTGCAGGGACCGCACCAGGGCGCCCAGAAATCGACGAGAACCAGACGGCGCAGGGATTCTTCCATGACCTCGGCGCGAAAGCCCTGCAATGTCACATCGATGAGGTCGGCGGATTTTTCGCCGACGACGTCGCTGCGAGGAGAAAGAATGTGTTCCGCCTGTCGCATTGCGCCTTCCTGTCTCAATTGACCGGTGATTTGGGACCGGCGATTTCGGTAAAATGGCGGGCCTCGAAGCCTTTCGCAACTGCTTCCGTCCTCCTGCCAAGCGATCGACGCAAAAAATGCCGCAAAAGCGCCTCAGGGAAAATTAGCGAAAAAAGAACGGCGAAGCCCTGTTGCAATGTCCGAACGTTTGCGGCATATAGCCCCCACGACGCGCCCGGCGTCGTCCCACGGATGCGGGTGTAGCTCAGGGGTAGAGCACAACCTTGCCAAGGTTGGGGTCGAGGGTTCGAATCCCTTCGCCCGCTCCAAATTTTCTGCAATGCGCGGTTTACATAGCCGGTCGAGTTTCTCGACCGGCTATGCGCGTTTTTCCGGCTTCTCCTTTTTGAAAAAAAAACAGCATAAGCTCGACCTGAATCCGGTTTCCCGCGTTAGTCGTTAGGGGCCGCGCAAAAATTCCGCACGCGCCGACGGAAACGGGAGAGGCAATGACCAATCATCAATTCGAAATGGCGACCCCGGTCGTCAGCAACCTGTCCCACGTCCAGCCCACCACGACCAGTCCCTGGGGGACTTTTCTGGCCCAGGTGGATCGGGTCACGCCTTATCTCGGGCCACTGGCGCGCTGGTCGGAAACCCTGCGACGTCCCAAGAGAGCGTTGATCGTCGATGTGCCGATCGAACTCGACAATGGCGAGTTCGCCCATTTCGAGGGCTATCGCGTGCAGCACAATCTGTCGCGCGGGCCGGGCAAGGGCGGCATCCGCTTTCATCCCGGCGTCACGCTCGAGGAAGTCATGGCGCTGGCCGCCTGGATGACCGTCAAGAACGCCGCGGTCAACCTGCCCTTTGGCGGCGCCAAGGGCGGCGTGCGGCTGGATCCGAAAAGCCTGTCACTCAAGGAACTGGAGAGGGTCACGCGCCGCTACACCAGCGAAATCGGCATCATCATCGGCCCGCAGCAGGATATTCCCGCCCCCGACGTCAACACCAACAAACAGATCATGGCGTGGATGATGGACACCTACGCGATGAACACCGGACTCGCCAGCACGGGCGTGGTCACCGGCAAGCCCGTCCACCTCGGGGGCTCGCTTGGGCGGGTCAGCGCCACGGGACGCGGCGTCTTCGTGTCGGGGCGCGAGGCGATGCGGCGGCTTGGACTGCCGATGGAAGGCGCGCGAATCGCCATCCAGGGGTTTGGCAATGTCGGTTCGGTCGCCGCGGAGCTTTTCGCCGGGGCGGGGGCGAGGATCGTGGCGGTGCAAAACCACAGCGGCGCCATTTTCGTCGCCCCACGGGCTTTCGCCAACCGCGCTCTCGGCCCATCTCTCGCAACACGATGTCCTCGCGGGTTTTCCGGACTCGGAAACCCTGGACCGCGAGGCTTTCTGGGATGTCGATTGCGACGTGCTGATCCCGGCGGCGCTCGAAGGACAAATCACCGCGAAGCGCGCCGAAAAATTGCGCGCAAAGCTGGTGCTTGAAGGCGCCAATGGACCCACTCTGCCTCAGGCCGACGATATCCTCGAATCGCGGGGGATTGTCGTGGTGCCCGATGTCGTCTGCAACGCTGGCGGCGTGACGGTCAGCTATTTCGAATGGGTGCAGGATTTCGCCAGCTATTATTGGACCGAGGACGAGATCGACGCGCGCCAGGACAAGATCATCCTCGACGCGCTGCGCCATGTCTGGGACACAGCCGACAGCAAGAACGTCTCCTTGCGCACGGCCGCCTTCATCGTCGGCTGCGAACGCGTTCTCACCGCGCATGTCGAGCGCGGGCTTTATCCCTGATCGGCTATTTGCCGGATCAAGGCCGCTATGTTACGGATTTATCGTCGAAAGAGGGGCGATCAGTGCGAGGCGCGGCGCGAATAAGGCCGATGGAAAGCTGGAGACGACTTGTCGTTTGTCTGGCGGCCTTGGCGTTTATTCTGCAAGGCCTGAGCCTGTTCGCGCAAAGCTCCGCCGCCCTCGGACCCGGCTCCGCTGGCGCGACGCCTTCCGTCCATCAGGCAATGGTCAATTGCCCGCTTCACAAGTCTGGCGGCAAGGTCCCCATCCATCGCGACGATTCGGGCGGCTGCCCGATGTGCCAGACCCTTGGTTTTGCGCTGCCCGGCGCGCCGGTCATCGCCTTGGCGCCGCTCTCCACCGAGCGCCTGCTGGGAATTCTGGCGATCCCGGTCCACGCCTTCCCGCCACGCCAAAAAACGCGCTACGCCGCCCATCCGCGCGGTCCTCCCACCCTCGTCTGATTCGTCCGCGCCTGAAGCGCGTTTCATGGGCGTCGCCTCAAGCGGAGGCGCGCGCCTTGTAGCCGTCCTGCGGCATGACAAAGATTCACGAGAGCAAAATGACCCATTTTTCGATGCGATCGCCTTTTCGGCGTGATCGCCCTCGGCGCTTGCGCGGCCGTCCTCGCCAGCGGCGCGCCGGCCCTTTCCCACACCATCGTCGGCGATCGCGTCTTTCCCGCCACGCTCGCCATCGACGATCCCGGCGTCAACGACGAACTGGCGCTGCCTGCCTTCACCTATATGACCTCCGCCAATCCCGACGGGTCGCCGGGGTCGATTTCCTATAATCTCGGATGGGAATACGCCAAGACGATCACCGCCGATCTCGGCTTTTCGATCGGCTCGGAAGGCTACAAGTGGCAGAAGAGGCCCAACGCCCAGGGTTGGGGCAATATCGAGACGCAGCTCAAATATGTCTTCTACCAAAACCCGGAGCATGAATTCATCGTCGCCGGCGCGGCCAACGCAAGCTGGGCGAACAGCGGCAGCCCGCAGAGCGCGGGGCTGCCCTCGGACCCCTATACGACCGTCACGGGAAAATTTTATATCGGCAAGGGGTTCGGCGACGCTTCGATCGACTGGCTGCGGCCCTTCGCGATCACCGGCGAATTCGATTACAGCATACCCACCGCCACGGCCAATGCCGACGGCAGCCTCAATCCCCGGACCATTTCATATGGCGCGACGCTGCAATACAGCCTCCTCTACATGAATTCCCATGTTCAGGAGGTTCCCGACCTCTTCAAAAGGCTCATCCCAGCCTTCGAGGCCGTATTCACCACGCCGGTCGCGAACATACCCACTGCCGGATCCGAGCAGTTTCTCGCCGAACGCGACCACCGGCGTGGTCGGCCCGTCGCTCTATTACATCGGCAATTATTTTGAAGTCGGCGTCATGGCGCAAATACCGATCAATGCGGCCAGCGGCAAAAATGTCGGCGTCGCCGCCGTCATCGATTTCTT
The DNA here is from genome assembly GCA_963813955.1 of uncultured Alphaproteobacteria bacterium. Classification (GTDB taxonomy): domain Bacteria; phylum Pseudomonadota; class Alphaproteobacteria; order Rhizobiales; family Beijerinckiaceae; genus Rhodoblastus. Next base: position 3,902 of record CAWFBN010000054.1, read on the forward strand.
CCTCGACGACATCGCGCCCAATTCCATTGGGAAACCCCTGTTCGGACCGCCGCAGGCGCGCAGCGGCCATTATTGAGGACAACAACATGAAAAGCTTTCGCACTCTTCTTCTGGCGGCTGTCGTCGGCCTATTCGCGGCGACGACAGCCTGGGCGCATGCCTTCCTCGATCATGCCGTTCCCGGCGTCGGCGCGACGGTTCAAAGCTCTCCGAGCGAACTTGAACTCAGCTTTACCCAGGATCTTGTTCCCGCTTTTTCGGGAGCAAGCCTCGCATCGGCCGAGGGCGGGGCCATTGCGACCGGCAAGGCCACGGTCAACGCCGCAAGTCCGAGCGTCCTGCATGTGCCGCTCGGCCAAAAGCTCAAGCCCGGCGTCTATGTCGTAAACTGGCATGTGGTTTCCGTGGACACCCACCGGTCGACGGGAAGCTACAAGTTCACCGTCGCGCCGTAAGGCTGCGCAAGAAAGAGAAGATCGGGTCATGGGAGACATGGACCAAGCGGGCCTTTTCCCGGCGCTGGCGATGACCCGCTGGATCCAGTTCGCGTCGGTTTCCATCATGTTCGGAGCGGCGTTGTTCTGGACCTGCATTGATATGGCCGCGCCGCGCGCCCGCGCCGCCACGGCACGACTTCTTCGCGTCGCCGCGCTTTCGGCGGCGGTTTCGGGCGTGTTTTGGCTCGCTGCAATTTTGGTCAACATGACCGGAAGTGCGAGCGCGATCTTCGATCCGGCCACGCTGCGTCTGTTTTTCTTCGAGACGCCCTTTGGCGCCATTGCGATGTTGCGTCTGATCCTGTTCGCAGCCGTGGTTTTGATCGCGGTTCTGCCTTGGCCGAACCGCGTGCTGTTTTCCCTGAACCTGCTTGTCGGCGCTTTGCTCCTGATCAGCCAGGCCTGGCTCGGGCATGCGGCTGAAGGCGGCGCAATGACAATTCTCGTCTATTGTGTGCATGTGCTCTCCGCCGCCGCCTGGGTGGGGAGCCTGCCGCCACTTGTTTTCGCACTCGCGGAGCTGCGTGGTCTCGAACCGGCGGAGGTCTAGCAAACGAACGCGCCGGATCTTGTCGCGCTATTCGGTCATGGCGATGGTCGCGGTAGGTTTGATCGTCGTCAGCGGCGCGGTCAACGCGGGCTTCCGGTCTGGATTTTCGCCCGGGCGGTTTCTCGGCACGGATTATGGGCTTGTGCTGCTCGTCAAAACGGCTGGCGTGATCGCAATGCTGGGCCTGGCCTGTTTCAACCGCTTCGTCATCATGCCAGGCATTGCGTGTCGCCTCGACCGGCGACGCGCAAGCCGCCCGCCTCCGCATCAGCGTGACATTGGAGTTGGCGCTGGGCGTGCTGGTTCTCGGCGCCGCCGCCCTGCTCGGAATCACGCCGCCACCGGGTTGAACCAGCGCGTCAGGGAGCGTGCTTCCTGACTTCAAGGATCATCAGGGTCTTGCCGTCGACCGCGAAATCCACCTTGTCGCCGATTTTGAGGCCTTCGAGCAATTTCGCCGGCTTGGCCTCATAGGGCATTTCCATCGCCTCCATGAGGCCGGGTATGGCCCCGTGATTGATCGTCAGGGCGCCCGAGGCGGCGTCGATGCCGGTGATCGTTCCGACGCCGTGAAAAATTTTGGCCGCTTCGGCTTGCGCCACGATCATCGGCCGCGAGCCTTCGGCGGCCAAAACAGCGCCGCAGGACACCAAAATGGTCAGAGCGGCCAGACAGAGCGAACGCGTTTTTCTCATGGTTGAAGAACCCTCTCTTCAAGTCATCGCTGCGCCAGATCTCGTTCGTTCAGGGCTTCGGCGGCGTCCCGCGCCAGTCTGCGCCGCCAGTTCGGACGCTCGCGGTCCGTGCCCGGCAGGTTGACGGCGTTCCTCTCGCCGAGCAGATCGTCGATCTGCATCATCGCGAGCGCCGAGGGCGTCTTCTTGATAAAGGCGTGAATGGCCTTGGCGAGCGCCGGATCGAGCGGCGCGTCGAACTCGACATGTGCGGGCGCGAGATTTTCCGCCTCCAGCGCCTTCAACAGCCGCTGCTTGTCGGCGCGGCGACGGTCTTCCTCGGCGGCGACGTTGCCGATCAGGCCGAGCGTCGCCTTCTCGGCGATGTCGGCGCCGCTCCACCATCCCGCCAAAGTCGGCAGATCATGCGTCGAGGCGCAGGCCACGGCCTTGCGCGGATAGGCCGACGCTGGAGCAAACGCCTCGCCCCAACGCTCGAACCACAGCACCCGATAGCTCAACACATTGGCCGCATCCAGTTTTTCGCGCAGACCGTCCGGCACCGTGCCGAGGTCCTCTCCGACCACGAGGCAATGGGCCCGCTGGCTTTCGAGCGCCAATTGGCCGAGCAGGTCATCGAGCGGATAGGCCAGATAGGCGCCCGCCAGAGCCGGTGCGCCTTCCGGCACGACGAAAAGCCGCGCCAGCGCCATGACGTGATCGATGCGCAGCGCGCCGGCATGGCGCATGTTTGCGCGCAACAGCGCCGCGAAAGCTGAATAGCCGGAGCGCGCCATCTCCAGCGGATTAGGCGGCGGCAGGCCCCAGTTTTGTCCGCTCTCGGCGAAAGGATCAGGCGGCGCGCCGACCGAAGCGCCTTTCAGGTAAAGATCAGGCTCGGCGGCGATTTCGCCGCCATCCGGGGCCGCGCCGACCGCGAGATCGCGATAGAAACCGAGCCAGAGCCCGGCCTCTCGGCCCCGCGCCGCCGCCTGCGCCAACTGTTTTTCGCACAGCCATTGCATGAAACAGATCAGCCGAATTTCGTCGGCGTCATCGCTCCCCGTCTCGAAACGGGCGAAGTTTTGCAGACGCGCGCCGCCATCCGAGATGAAGGTCTCGAACTCCCGCGCCGGCGGAAAATCGGGATTTTTCTGCGCCGCCTTTCGAAGGCGCGGAAATGCGCGGTCAGCGCCTGCCGCTTGAGCGCCCAGACCGCCGGATAATCGACCGCGCTTTTTCCGACAAGGCCTTCGCTTGCGCGGCCTCCTTGGCGTCGAGAACGCTTGGCAGGCCAGTGATCTCGTCCAGCGTGCAAAGATCGAGATAGATCGGATCGAGAAAATTGCGGTCGCTGGGATAATAAGGGCTGGCGCGGTCGCGGTCCTGCGCAAACAGGGCGTGCATCGGGTTCAGGCCGACGGCGGCCAGGCCGTTGCGTCCCGCCGCTTCGGCGAGCAGGGCAAGGGTGGTGAAATCGCCAACGCCCTGATCGCCGTCGCGGCGCAGGCTGTAAAGTTGCGCGCTCACGCCGGTCGCCCCGGCGTCGAGGCGCTGCGGC
>CAWFBN010000055.1:0-14204 GCA_963813955.1 uncultured Alphaproteobacteria bacterium
CGACATCGCTGGTGGCTCGTACATTGTCGTAAGCGTGCCGCCGATGGGGTCGATATAGACGGTGGCGTTGTTCATGGTCAGGTTGCCGTTGACCACCACCAGGTCGCTGGCGCCGGTCGCGACCGTGGCTAGATCATTGGTCATCATTGCGCTGCCTTCCAGGGCCAGCGAGCCAAGCCAATGGTGCCCACGACCCCAGCATCGGCCGGCGTCAACCCGCCAGAGATGTCCACCGGGCCGTTGTCGACCCCCGTGCCGGCGAGAGTCGTGCCATCTTGGCTCGTGATACTGCTGCTGGTGCCGGAGCCGAGGCTGCCGTTTACATAGATTTTGCCCGCATAAAGCGACACGAGGCCGCCGAAGGACGGGCTGGTGCCAGTGATACTGACAGGCCGAGTTCTTCACGGGTCGGCCTTATGACGAAAAAAGCCCTTCAGCATGGCCTGGGCGTCGTCGAACGTGCCCTCAAGCGCGATGGCGTGGATATTGGGCGCGTCGACCGTGGTCATCTGGCGGCGCTGCACGTCGGAGACGCGGCCATGCGGATAGAGAATGAAGACATCGACCTGATCCAGCCCCCGAAAGGCTTCATCGCGGCGGCGCCGGTGTCGCCCGAGGTGGCGGCGACGATGGTGGCGCGCTTTCCACGCGCCTTGAGCGCTCGGTCCATCAGGCGGCCGAGCAATTGCATCGCCACGTCCTTGAAGGCGAGCGTCGGGCCGTGGAAAAGCTCAAGAACGAAGAGATTGTCGTCGAGTCTGGGCCAGCGGCGTCACCGCCTTGTGGCGGAAAGTCTTGTAGGCCGCCTCCAGCATGGCGCGGAAATCGGCGGGGGCGCAACGTGTCGTCGAGAAAGGGCGACATCACCGCTTGCGCGACATCGATATAGGGCGTTCCGGCGAAGCTGCGCAGGGTTTCGCGCGACAGGCTCGGCATGGCTTCCGGCACATAAAGGCCGCCGTCCGGGCGAGCCCGGCGAGCAGGGCTTCGGTGAAGGAAATTTTGGGCGCTTCGCCGCGTGTCGAAAGATAAAGCACTGTAGGCCAGTCTCGCTGGATGGTTTTGTCCGCTTGCGGATCGAAGGGCGCTTTTAGCTGGTTAAGCCGGCTATGTCATGTCCTTGGCGTTCGCTCCCGTTTGGCGATGAAAACCGTCGTCACCGCCGCGAGCGTCGCCGCCAGCGCGAACCATGTCAGCGCATAGGACAAATGATTATTGGGAATCTTCATCACCGTCGCGCCGCCCTTTCGGCCAGCCGCCCGGATTAGGCGTCGCGTCGGCGTCGATGGAAAAGGGCGCGACGTCACGCAAACCCCAATGCGCCGCCAGCGCGGCGGGATCGCGGGTGAACCAGAAATTTTGATCCGGCTCGTCGGCGGGGGTGAAGGAGTTGCGCGTTTCCGGCCGCCGCATCAGGCCGGTGATCGTCACTTCTCCTGCGATTTGGCCGGCGGCGCGCCTGGCCGGCTCCTTAACTCGGCGGGCGCGAAGCCGCGATTGACGATGACGATCCCGCCATCGGCAAGACGCAGTGGGGTCAAAATTTCATAGCCAGGTCCCTCGCCGGCCGCGCCGGTGGCGCAGGCGCGGAACAGCGGGGATTCCTTCGCGTGATCGAAAGTTCCGCGCAAGATCACATGGCGGTAGTCATAATGGTCGGGCTTGAGGTGCGCCCAGTTGTTTTGCGGCGGCAGGGTGAGCGGGGCGGCGTCGCGGCGGGCGGCAATCTGCGCCAGCACCGTCTCTTTCCAGGCCAGCCGCTGCAATTGCCAGACGCCAAGGCCCGACAAGCAGGCCCATGCCGATCAGGGCGCAGGCCAGCAGAAGCGAAATGGCGGCGCAGAAAACTCACTTTTTCAACCGGCCCTCGGCGGCCTTGTTGTGGAATTGCAGCGCGACCATCAAGCTTTTGAGAGGCCGCAACAGGCCGAGGCAGACGGCGACGGTCAGCGGCAGGAAGATCGCCAGATGCAACCAGAAGGGCGGCTCATAGGTCAGTTCGACCCAGAGCGCGAGGCCGAGCACGAGAAAACCCGCCAGCAGAATGACGAAAACCGCCGGACCGTCGCCCGCGTCGGCGAATTTGTAGTCGAGGCCGCAATGGTCGCAGGCCGGCGCGAGTTCGAGAAAACCGTCGAATAGTTTGCCCTCGCCGCATTGCGGACATTTGCCGAGGATGGCGGCGCGCGTGGGGAACGGATCAGAACTCATTTCAGCAGCCTAACAGCTTTGCGAACCCTGCCACATAACAAACCGGCCCGAAACAGGTTCGGGCCGGTAGAGCATGCGCGACGATAAAAACTCAGTCCGCAGCGAAAGTCGCGCCCCAGGAACCCCAAACATAGATGGCGGAGAAGAGGAACAGCCAGACCACGTCGACGAAATGCCAGTACCAGGCGGCGAATTCAAAGCCGAGATGCTGTTTCGGCGTGAACTGGCCGGCATTGGCGCGGATCAGGCAGACGGCCAGGAAAATCGTGCCGACGATGACGTGGAAGCCATGAAATCCGGTCGCCATGAAGAAGGTCGAGCCAAAGATCGAGTTTTTGAAGCCGAAAGGCGCATGGATATATTCATAGGCCTGAATGCTGGTGAACAGCATGCCGAGCAGGATGGTCGCGGTCAGGCCCTTCTTCAGGCCTTCACGGTCGCCTTCCAGCAAGGAATGATGCGCCCAGGTGACGGTGGTGCCGGAGGTCAGAAGGATCATGGTGTTGATCAATGGCAAATGCCACGGATCGATCGCCTCGATGCCCTTGGGCGGCCACTGTCCGCCGGTGAAGGCGACACGGGCATATTGGATCGACTCGTTGGTAAACAGGCTGGCGTCGAAAAAGGCCCAGAACCAGGCGACGAAGAACATGACTTCCGACGCGATGAACAGCGCCATGCCATAGCGAAGGCTGATCTGCACCACCAGCGTATGGTCGCCTTCCTCGCCTTCGCGGACCACATCGGTCCACCAGAAGCCGAAAATCGCCAGCAGTCCGATCATGCCGCCGCCGAACATCATGCCGCCGAGCTTCAACCCGCCGACGTCGAGGTGCTTCATCCAGAAAATCGCGCCGACGGCGGTCATGAAGGCGAAGAACGAGGCCAGGATAGGCCAGGGGCTCGGCGGCACCAGATGATAATCGTGATTTGGCGTGGCGTGACCGTCGGCCATTTCCATTTCTCCCCTTTGCTTCGCGAACGAAGCTTACTTCTCAACGCCAGCTTTTGCTTCCGCGAATGCCGAACTCAGTCTTCCGCGCCGCTCAATAGCGCCGTTATCGGGCCGCCTTGGGCGGCGCGAAAAACGTATAGGACAGCGTCAGGGCGTCGACCGCGGCCATCGTCTCGTCTTGTTCCAGCTTCGGATCGAGGAAGAACACCACCGGCCATTCCGCCTCTTCATGCGGGCCAAGCTTCTGCTCGCTGAAACAGAAGCAGGAAATCTTGTCGAACCAGGCGCCGGCCTGATCCGGCGTGACGTTGAACCGCGCCTGCGCCGTGGTCGGCTGGTCGGACAGGTTTTTCGCGCGGAAGAAAACCGTCGTGGTTTCGCCGGGACGCACCAGGATTTCCGCCGTTTCCGGCGCAAAACGCCAGTTGAGGCCCGGCGCGACATTGGCGTCGAAACGCACCGAGATCCGCCGCAGTCCTCGCGACGCGGGCGCGCGATCCGCCGTCTGGGTGGTCCCGCCATAGCCGGTGGCGGCGCAGAACATGCGATAAAGCGGCACGGCGGCGAAAGAGGCGCCCAGCATCAGGACCGCGACAAAGCCGATAGCCGCAGCGATATTGCGTTGCGCGTTTTGCATTTGCCGGGATGTTGTTCGGCATGGCTCAATCTGGCCGGATGAAGACATTGGGGCCGAGCTTGACGATGGTGATGGCGTAGAAAATCACCACCAGCACCGCGACCGCGAATCCGATGGCGATGTTGCGCTGGCGGCGGCGCTTTGCCTGCTCGGGAGTCAATGGCTTGAGGACGAAGTGGGTCGGCATCACAGCAGGATCCCGGTCGCGATGAGGACAATTCGCTCCACCACCAGCACGCCGAAAAGGGCGAACAGATAGAGGATCGAAAAGCCGAAATTGCCCATGGCGATTTTTCTCGCCTTATCGCCAACGCGCTGGCGGTAAACGTTTATGGCTCCGTAAACCATGCCTACGCCGCCCAGCAGCGAGACAATGCCATAAGCGGGGCCGGCGAAGCCCAGCAGCCAGGGCGCTACGCCAACCGGCCCGAGGACAAGGGAGTAGACGAGGATGTGGAGGCGGGTCCGGTCCGGTCCCCAGACATTCGGCGCCATCGGGATGCCGGCGCGACCGTAATCGGCGGATTTGCACAGGGCCAGCGACCAGAAATGCGGCGGCGTCCAAATGAAGATGATGGCGAAAAGCACGACGCTCGACAGGCTGATCGAGCCTGTCGCTGCGGCATAGCCGACCATCGGCGGCAGGGCGCCGGCGGCGCCTCCGATCACGATATTCTGCGGCGTCGAACGCTTGAGCCACATGGTATAGACGATGACGTAATAGAAAATCGTGAAAGCGAGCAGACCGGCCGCCAGCCAGTTGGCGGCCAGGCCGAGCACAATCACGGAGAAAAAGCTCAGAACGAGTCCGAAGGCCAAGGCTTCGCCGCCGTCCATGCGTCCGGCGGGAATTGGGCGTAGGGCGGTGCGCGCCATCAAGCGGTCGATGTCGGCGTCATACCACATGTTAAGCGCGCCGGAGGCGCCGGCCCCGACCGTGATCGCCAGCAGCGAAACCACGCCGATGACCGGATGAACCGGCGGCGCCAGCAGCAGTCCTGCAAGAGCCGTCAACACCACCAGCGACATTACGCGCGGCTTGAGCAGCACGACATAGTCTGACGGGCTGGCGCCGGAGGCCGAAAGGCCGAGATTGCCTTGGGTAACAATGCTCATGCGCTGGTTCACTCGATTTCAGATGTTTTGGGGAGCGTCGCGCCGCTCTCCCGAAAGAAGCTCAGTGCTTCTCTTCGACGAAATGCGGCAGGTCGTTGAACTGGTGGTATGGCGGCGGCGAGGACAGGGTCCATTCCAGCGTGGTCGCGCCGGGGCCCCAGGGATTGTCGCCGGCCGCTCTGCTTGCGCCTGAAGGCGTCGTAGATGCAGTAGAAGAAGATCAGCATCGAGCCGCCGGCGATGAAGGAGCCGATCGACGAAACGAAGTTCCACAGATGGTAAGCGTCGGGATAGTCGATATAGCGGCGGGGCATTCCCGCGAGGCCGAGAAAATGTTGCGGGAAGAAGGTCAGGTTGATGCCGGTGAACAGGACCCAGAAATGAGCCTTCGACAGGGTCTCGTTATACATGTAGCCGGTCATCTTGGGAAACCAGTAGTAGAAGCCCGCGAAAATGGCGAAGACCGCCCCTAGCGACATCGTGTAGTGGAAATGCGCCACGACATAATAGGTTTCATGCAGGGCGCGATCGACGCCTGCGTTGGACAGCACAACGCCGGTTACGCCGCCGACGGTGAACAGGAAGATGAAGCCGATCGCCCAATACATCGGAGCGCGCATCGAGATCGAGCCGCCCCACATGGTGGCGATCCACGAGAAGATCTTAACGCCAGTTGGAACCGCGATGACCATGGTGGCGAAAACGAAATAGCGCTGCGTGTTGAGCGACAGGCCCACCGTGTACATGTGGTGCGCCCAGACGATGAAGCCAACCAAGCCGATCGCCACCATCGCATAGGCCATGCCGAGATAGCCAAAGATCGGCTTGCGCGAAAACGTCGAGATAATGTGGGAAATGATGCCGAAGCCGGGCAGGATGAGGATATAGACTTCCGGGTGGCCGAAGAACCAGAATAGATGCTGGAACAGGATCGGGTCGCCGCCGCCGGCCGGGTCGAAGAAGGTGGTGCCGAAATTGCGGTCGGTCAGCAACATGGTGATGGCCCCGGCGAGAACCGGAAGCGACAATACCAGCAGGAAGGCCGTGACCAGCACCGACCAGGCAAAGAGCGGCATCTTGTGCAGGGTCATGCCCGGCGCGCGCATGTTGAAAATGGTGGTGATGAAGTTGATAGCGCCGAGGATCGATGAGGCGCCGGCGAGATGCAGCGACAGGATGACGAAATCCATCGCCGGGCCGGGATGGCCCGCGTTCGACGACAAGGGCGGATAGAGCACCCATCCGCCGCCAAAGCCCTTCATGCCCGGCGCGCCCTCGAAGAACAGCGACATGATGAGCAGCGTGATGGAGGCGGGCAACAGCCAGAACGACACATTATTCATGCGCGGGAAGGCCATGTCGGGCGCGCCGATCATGATCGGCACGAACCAGTTGCCGAAGCCGCCGATCAACGCCGGCATGACCATGAAAAAGATCATGATGACGCCATGCGCGGTAATGAAGACGTTGTAGAGATTTTTGCCGGCGTCGAGCGCCATACCCGGATCGGCGTTTTGCAGGTAATGGGCCAGCGCCGGGAAAATCTGGATGCCGGGGTTCATCAACTCGGCGCGGATGGCCATCGACATGGCGCCGCCGATGACGCCGGCGATGATCGCGAAGATCAGGTAAAGCGTACCGATGTCCTTGTGGTTGGTCGAAAAGAGATAGCGCCGCCAACCGGTGGGTATGCTGTGATCCGAGCCGTAATCATGGGCGTGCGCATCTTCATGCGCGGACGCGTCTCGCAGGGAAGCATCGCTGGCGGACATTGGGCATTCCTCGAAAAATAAAGTCTCATGAAGCCTGGCGCGTAAAAACCCGTCCAAACACGAACGCTTTGCAAAGGGCTTTGGCGCCGGCCGCGGTCATTGATGTTGCAAAGACACGCCAGCGAACTGGTCGGCGGGGGGCGCCGCGGCGAATTTCTTCTGCGCCTGCGCCAGCCAGTCGGCGTAATCCTTTTCACTCACCACGCGAAAGGCGATGGGCATATAGGCGTGATCCTTGCCGCAAATCTTCGAGCACTGGCCATAATACATGCCGACGCGTTCTGGCAGGAACCAGGTTTCGTTCAGACGGCCGGGCACGGCGTCGATGCGGATGCCGAAAGCGGGAATGGTGAAGGAGTGAATCACGTCGGAGGCGGTGACCTGGACGCGGATCTTCTTGCCAACCGGCACAACCGCTTCATTGTCCACGGTCAGCAACCGGATATCGCCCTTGGACGTGTCAATCTGATCCTCCGGCTTCATCAGAGAATCGAAGCCGAAGCCGCCGCCCTGATCCTTGGGATAGGCGTAGGACCAGTACCATTGGTTGCCGGTGACCTTGATCGTCACATCGGGCTGCGGAATGATCAATTGATGACCGAGCAGGCGGAAGGACGGCACGGCGATGAACACCAGGATCATTACCGGAAGAATGGTCCAGGCCACTTCGAGCAAGGTGTGATGAGTGGTGCGCGAGGGGGTCGGATTGGCGGTCTGGTTGAACTTGGCGACCACATAGATCAGCAAGCCCAACACGAACAGGCAGATAATGGTGATGACCGGCATCAGGATCGCGTTGTGGAAGAAATGAATTTCTTCGGCGATCGGCGAATTGGCCAACTGCATGCCGATCTGGCCCGGCGCCGCATGGCCGTCGCCTGCCGCCTGCTGGGCGAAAGCCGGTCCGATACTCAGGAGAAACAGCGCAGGCCCGGAGGCGACGCATGCGCCCCAAATCCTTGCAGGAGACATGCCCAATTTTTCGCCGGAATCCGGACGTTCAATTCGCATTTTTGATTTCCGTTTCCCTTGCACGAGCTTGGGCGTCGCGTGAAATGCGCGCCGCTTGTTTGCGCGGATTTGTTATTGTCATGAGCCAACCACAAAGTTTGACATTTATCAATATGCCTTACGTCATGCGGAAGGCATTCGGCCTGTGCCTTGTTGATATGCGGGCTGAACGCTTGACAGGCGCGGTTCTTTTGATACCCGTGTCGAAGCTGGGCGGTCCGGCGGTTCGTCGGGCAGGGGTCCGCGACCACGGACCTTCGCGAAGGCCAGCGTTCTCGGAGGAATCATGGCGTTCGATCGCAACGGCTCGGATTTGGCCGGCAAGTTTTTTTATTCGGTCATTCTAGCGCTTGTTTTGATGGCCGGCTTTGCCGCGCCGGCCGCCGCTCAGGGTGTCGTCAAAGGCAAATTCGGAGATTGGGAAATGCGTTGCGAGACGCCGCCCGGCGCCGCGCGCGATCAATGCGCTCTGATGCAGAGCGTCGCCGCCGAGGACAAGCCCAATGTCAATCTGGTGGTGATCGTGCTGAAGACGGCGGACGGCAAGAGCCGGCTGTTGCGCGTCATCGCGCCGCTCGGCGTTCTGCTGCCGTCGGGACTCGGCCTTAAAGTCGACCGGCCGACATTGGCCGCGCCGGTTTCGTCCGTTGCCTGCCGTCCGGTTGCGTCGCCGAAGTGGTCATGGAAGACAAGCTGCTCGATCAATTGCGCACGGCGATCAGACGGCCACCTTCATCATTTTCCAGACGCCGGAGGAAGGCATCGGCATTCCGCTGGCGCTCAATGGTTTCAAGGAAGGTTTCGACAAGTTGCCTTGACTTATGTCAACGGCTCCTGAAAAGTCAGCATTGTCAGACCAAGACCCTCCGCGGAAGAGTCCGTAGCCCATCGCGAGACATGCGCGAGACGCGACGGCGCCGAAGGCGCAACCGCCCCGGAAACGCTCAGGCCCAAGGACCGCGGAGGGGTGACACTCTGGAAAGCGGCGTTCGCAGGAACGCCCACCGAAGGGGGTAACCTGGCGTTTCGCCGGGGAAATCTTTCAGGTCTCGGGACAGAGGGGGCGAATCGTAGCGCGTCAGCGCCGAATCGCCTGTTCACGGAGACAGCATGACATCCCAAATGACTTCGCAAGCGTCATCAAAACCAATAACCGAAGAAACGCCGAAAGAAGTTCTGCCGGCGCGCACCCCGCTTTACGCCCGCCACATTGCGCTGGGTGGCCGCATGACTCCCTTCGCCGGCTATGAACTGCCAGTGAATTACAGCGGCGGCATCATAGCGGAACATCTTTTCACACGAGAAAAAGCCGGCCTGTTCGATGTTTCGCACATGGGGCAGGCTTTTTTGTCGGGAGCGGACGCCGCGCGAAAATTCGAAAGCCTCGTCCCCGGCGATATCTGCGGATTGGCGCCTGGGCGCACGCGCTACACCCAGTTCACGAATGAGGACGGCGGTGTTCTCGACGACCTGATGGTGACCAGGCTCGACGGCGCCGGCGAAAAGCTCTTCCTGGTTGTCAACGCCGCCTGCAAGGGGGCGGATTTCGAGCTGGTGCGCGAAAAGCTGCCCGAGCTCCGGCTTGAAATTCTGGAAGATCGCGCCCTTCTCGCCCTTCAAGGGCCTCGCGCGGAAAGCGTCCTGGAGCGCCATCTCCCCGGCGTCGCGCAAATGGTCTTCATGTCGTTGCAGGAATTTGTCTGGCGCGGCGCGGCGTTGTTGGTCACGCGCTCCGGTTATACGGGCGAGGACGGGTTTGAAATCTCGGTCCCTGCCGGCCTCGCCGACGATCTCGCCGCCGCGCTGCTCGCAGAGGAGGACGTTCGCGCCATCGGCCTCGGCGCCCGCGATTCGCTGCGGCTCGAGGCCGGACTTTGCCTCTATGGTCACGAACTTGACGAGACCACCAGCCCGATCGAAGCCGCCCTGAATTGGTCGATTTCCAAACGCCGTCGCGAAGCCGGCGGCTTTCCGGGCGCGGAGCGGGTGCAGCGCGAGTTGGCGCAGGGCGTTTTCCGCGTGCGAGTTGGGTTGGCGCTCGACGGCAAGGCGCCGGCGCGCGACGGTGCGGAAATCGCAGACGCGAACGGCGTTATCATCGGGCGCGTGACCTCGGGCGGTTTTTCGCCTTCGCTCGGAAGGCCGATCGCCATGGGTTACGTTCCGCCGTCCCAGTCGGCGCCGGGAACGGCGCTCTCGCTGATCGTGCGCGGAAAACCGCTGGCGGCGCATGTCGTCGCCCTGCCTTTTGTTGCGACCCGTTACCATCGCGCCGCCAAAAACTGATTTCGGGAGATTTCCATGAGCAAGACCCTCTACACCAAGGATCACGAATACATCCGGATCGACGGCGACACCGGCGCGGTCGGCATCACCGATTTCGCGCAGGGACAGCTCGGAGATGTCGTGTTTGTCGAGTTGCCCCAGATCGGAACCACCCGCAAGAAGGGCGAGGCCGCCGCAGTGGTCGAAAGCGTCAAGGCGGCGAGCGAAGTTTATACGCCGGTGGCCGGCGACGTGGTCGAGGTCAATGGCGAGTTGGAGGAAAACCCCGCCATCGTCAACGAGGATGCGGCGGGGAAAGGCTGGTTCTTCAAGGTGAAAATCGCCGATTCGAATGAATTGGCAGGCCTGCTCGATGAGGCGGCCTACAAGGAACTGATCGCCACTCTGGTGTGATGGCGCGCAATGCGACGCAATAGCCCGGAGACGCAATAGCCCGGAAGCGCGACGCGTTTTCGGGTTTTTTTATTGCGCCTTTTTTATTACGCCTTTTTGTTGAGGCCGCGGATTTTTGATTTAAAATCTTCTAACGTGGGCGCCTTGCTCCTGTTGGTTCCGTGCGGGAGGAGAGCAAACGCGGCCTTAAAATCATGGCGGATCAATAGCCTGACAAGGCTCAAGAAAAGGCGAAAAACCCTTCATGCTGGCGAGTTGGATCGTCCTTTCCGCGACCGTAGTCTATTTTCTGATGTTGCTAGGCTTGGCGGTCTATGGCGATCGCAAGGGCGTGCGTTTTCCGCGAGGCGCGGCGCGCAAGGCGATTTATGCGCTGGGCTTGGCGGTTTATTGCACGTCCTGGACTTTTTTCGGTTCGGTGGGTCTGGCTTCGAGCAATGGTCTGGATTTCGTGCCGATCTATATCGGGCCGATGCTGGTGTTCGGCTTCGGATGGCCGCTGGTCGCCCGGGTCGCGCGCATCGCCCATGCGCAGAACATCACGTCGCTCGCCGATTTCCTCGCCTCTCGCTATGGCAAGTCGGAGGCGGTGGCCGCCGTGGTGGCGCTTATTTCGGTCATCGGCGTCGTTCCCTATATCGCCATGCAGCTCAAGGCGATTTCCGCGACCCTGGCCATCGGCTTCGGCTATGTCTCGCCCCTCGAGTCGCCGATGGCGGTCGTGGGGCCGGATCGCCTGTCAATCGCCGTCGCCCTGCTGCTCGCCGGCTTCGCCATGGCCTTCGGCACCCGCCGCGTCGACGCCAGCGAGCACCAGAACGGCCTGATGTTGACCATCGCCGCCGAATCGGCGGTCAAACTGATCGCCTTTCTCGCCGTCGGGTCCTTTGTCGTCTGGGGCATGTTCGATGGCTTGGGCGATCTGTTTCAGCGGGCGGTGGCGGTTCCGCGCATTCGCGCTGTCCTGGCGGCCCCGCCGGATTTCACGGTCTGGACCACGCTGATCCTGCTCTCCAGCGGCGCCATGCTGTTCCTGCCCCGGCAATTCCATGTCGCAGTGGTCGAAAACCGTTCCGAAGGCGACATTCAATCCGCTTCCGTCATCTTTCCCCTCTATCTTCTCGCGATCAATTCTTCGTCGTGCCGCTGTCCATCGCCGGCCTTGTGCTGTTTCCCGAGGCGCTGGACCGCGATGTCGGCGTGATGGCTTTGCCGATCTTCGCCGAAAACGGCGTCATGAGCCTGATCGCCATGCTTGGCGGCCTGTCGGCGGCTACCGCCATGGTGGTGGTCGAATCGATCGCCCTGTCGATCATGGTGTCCAATAATCTGGTCATTCCGCTGCTGCTGCGCCTCGGGCGGTGGCGGCAAGGCCGGGCGCCAGGCGCGGTCTCCGCCGCCTTTTGCGGCGGCCAGATTTCCGGCTCGAATTCCGGCGAAGGCGGCGCGCGCATCCTGCAGGTGCGGCGGTTGGCGATCGTGGTCGTGCTGCTGCTCGCCTATCTCTATTACCGGATGTCGGGCGAGACCCTGCTCGCCTCGATCGGCATGCTGTCCTTCGCCTGCGTGGCGCAAATGGTGCCGGTCTTCGTCGGCGCCCTCGTCTGGCGGCGCGGCACCTCGCTCGGCGCCATAGCCGGACTGGTGACCGGCGTGACGATCTGGGCCTACGCGCTCCTCGCGCCCTCGCTCGACGCCGGCATGATGCGCATGATCATCGCGGCGGCGCAATTTCCGCCGCGTCCCGATCTGCCCGCGCCGGATATTTTCAACCTGCAAATGTCCACGCTGACGCATGGCGTGTTCCTGAGCCTGCTCGGCAACACGCTGGCCTATGTCGTCTTTTCACTGGTGCGGCGGCCGTCGCCGATGGAAAGGTTGCAAGCAGATATTTTCGTTGGCAAGGCCCAGGCGCCGATGGCGCAGTCGTTCCGGCTGTGGCGTTCGAGCGTGGTGGCGTCGGACGTCGAGGCCACGGTCGCCCGCTATCTCGGCGCGCCGCGCACGCGCGAGGCCTTCGAGACGTTTTTCATCGGCCGGGGAGAAATACGACCCCCGCGTGGAAGCCGACATTCACCTGTTGCGCATCGCGGAACATTTGCTCGCCTCGGCGATCGGCGCGGCGTCCTCGCGCCTCGTCCTGTCGCTGCTGCTGAAGCGGCGCAATGTTTCCGGCACGGCCGCCCTGCAGTTGATCGACGACGCTTCAGCCGCCCTGGTCCATAATCGCGACATGCTGCAACACGCGCTGGATTTCGCGCGCCAGGGCATTTCGGTGTTCGACGCCGATCTGCGCATGACCTGCTGGAATCGCGAGTTCCGCGACATGTTCGACCTGCCGGCCGGCTTCACTCGCGTCGGCGTGGCGCTCGACGACATCCTGCGCTTCAACGCCGAACGGGGCCTTTACGGCGTGGGGCCGACCGATGAATTGGTCGCGGGACGGCTGGAGCAACTGACCAATAGCGAACCTTTTCGCGTGCCTCTGAGGCCGACCGGCAAGGTCATCGAAACGCGCGCCGCGCGGATGCCCGACGGCGGGCTCGTCGTCACCTATAGCGACGTCACCGAACAATACGCCGCCGAACAGGCGCTGGAAGCGGCCAATGAATTGCTGGAGCGGCGGGTGCGCGAGCGCACCGAACAATTGATGAAGCTCAACGACGCGCTGGGACGCGCCAAGGGCGACGCGGAAGAAGCGAATATTTCCAAGACGCGTTTTCTTGCCGCCGCTGGCCACGACATCCTGCAACCGCTCAATGCGGCGCGGCTTTACACCGCCTCGCTGATCCAGCGCGCCGAGGCCGGCGCGCCGCGTGAGGAAACCGTGGGCCTGGCGCGCAATATCGATTCGTCCATGGAGGCGGTGGAGGATATTTTTTCGGCGCTACTGGAAATGTCGCGCCTCGACGCCGGGGCGATGAAAGTTGAACTGAGCAATTTTCACATCAATGATCTTTTCCGGCAGTTGCGGATCGAGTTCGCGCCTCTGGCCGAGAAAAAGGGGCTGCGGCTGACCTTTATGCCCAGTTCGCTCGCGGTGCGCTCGGACCGTCGCCTGCTGCGCCGTCTGCTGCAAAACCTGATCTCCAACGCCATCAAATACACCCGCGCGGGCAAGGTTCTGATCGGCGTGCGACGTCATCGCGGAAAATTGCGGCTGGAGGTGTGGGACACCGGGATTGGCATTGCCAAGGAAAAGCAGAGGCTGGTTTTCCGCGAATTCGAACGGCTCGACGCCGGGGCCGGCGAGGCGCCGGGCCTCGGCCTCGGGCTGTCCATCGTCGAGCGCATGGCGCGCGTGCTGGGGCATAATGTCACGTTGAGGTCGTTGCCGGGCAAGGGATCGGTTTTCGGCGTGTCGGCGCCGGTGGCCGCGCCGCCGCCGCAGACGCCGATGCGCGATAGCGCGCCGGCGCCGGCCCAGCGCCAGTCGGCGCTCGCCGGCATGGCTGTGGTCGCCATCGACAATGATCCTCAGATCGCCGAGGGCATGCGGGCGCTGTTGTCCGCCTGGGGTTGCCAACCGATCGTGGCGCGCAGCCAGCGCGAAGCCATGGCCGAACTGGCGCGCGAAAAGCGCACTCCGGACGCGGTTTTCGCCGACTATCACCTCGACGAGGGGGACGGCGTGGACGCAATCATCGCCCTGCGCTGGAAATTCGGACCGGAATTGCCCGCAGCCCTCATCACCGCCGACCGTTCCGACGATATGCGGGCGCGCGCCGCGAAAAAGGATGTGATGGTCATCTACAAGCCTTTGAAACCGGCGGCGGTGAGGGCATTGCTGGCGCAATGGCGCTCCGCGGCGCCGGCGGCGCCA
>CAWFBN010000056.1:0-9554 GCA_963813955.1 uncultured Alphaproteobacteria bacterium
ATGACCTTCATCAGCGGTCACGGTCCCATCAGCACGATCGGGGCCAAAGATCGCATAATCCTTTTCTCCAGCGACAGGCCTGACGCGCGTTTCTGATGCGTGAAACGGCCTGAAAGAAAGTGCACTCGCCATGTCCCTCTGCAATATTCTGGTTCATCTGAACGACGGCGAAAGAACGGGCGTGCGGCTGCGGATCGCCACCGAACTGGCGCGGAGCAGTGGTGCGCGCCTCACCGGCGTTTTCGCCCGCGTTACCGCGGCGCATCTGGTCGGCGTGGTCAAGGACTGGCCGCCGAGCGACTATGTAGCGATTGCCAAGGCGAGCCGCATGGCCTTCAAATCCGCGACGCAAGGGCTCGTCGCCGAATGGATGGACCTCAATCGCGGCGAGGAAACGGAAATCGTCCAGCAAATGGTCGATCTCGCGCGCCATTTCGATGTGGTTGTTCTCGGCCAGTATCAGCCGGGCGATCCACTGACGCCGCCGGATCTCCATGAACAATTGATCACCCAGTCGGGGCGTCCGGTTTTGGTGATCCCGCACACCGGCGACTTCCAGAGGGTCGGCGCGAGGCCGATTTTCGCCTGGGCGGATTCACGCTCTTCGGCGCGGGGCTTTTCGGATGGCCTGCTGCTGGTTGCCAAGGGAACAGAGGCTCTGGTCGTCGGGCTGTCCAAGACGAATGACACAGGCGCCATCTCTTACCAGAAGGTTTCTCTGAAGCTCGCGGTGGCGCAACTTGTCGCGCACGGGGTCGAGGCGAAGTTCGAGCAAATAACGTTGAGCGAGATCGGCTTGATGGACGCGCTGCTCAACCGCGCCGCCGATCACGCCGCCGACCTTTTGTCGATCGGCGCCTTCGGCGGCTTCCGCTATCCGCTGTTTTCGCGCGGCGGCGGCTCGCGATACATGCTCAAGCACATGACGCTGCCGATTCTATTTTCACATTAAAGTATCGGTCGATCGACGTTATAGCTCAGTTAACGTCGATCGAGCTGGCGTCCCGGTTCGCAAGGGAACAAAGCTTTTCGATAAATGTTTGGCTCTTGATCTCAAGGGAGTCCAACCATGAAACGATTGATTTTTGCAGCGGCAGCGCTGCCTTTAATCTTTGGCCCAGCCCTGGCTCAGGGAATTCACATTGGCCCGCGCGGTGTGGATGTCGATACGGGGGAGAGAGGCGGGGGACAGTGTGGTCCGTGAATACCAGGATGATGACGGTTGCATGGTGCGGGTCATGCGCCATCGTTCGCCCGATGGCGATATGGTGACGCGCAAGACCCGCGATTGCGATTGACGACGAGATCCGCTGGCGTTGCCTTGTGAGATGAAAAAAAGGCCCCGCGCAAACGGGGCCTTTCTTGTTGACTAGCGGGTTGCGATCAGTTGCAAACGCGGACGCGGCGGCGGCCGATCACCTCACCATATTCGTCGACGATCGGACGGCGCTCCATCCAGCATTCGCCGCCGTAACCGGGACCAGGGCCGTAATAGGGGCCGTTGGCCGCGCCAGCCGCTGCGGCGCCGAGCGCCACGCCGCCGAGCACGCCCGCTGCGACGGCGGGACCGGGGCCGCCCCAGCCGCCGCCACGATAATATTGGGCCGAGGCCGGCGTGGCGACGGAAAGGCCGAGCGTCAGCGCCGCGACAGCGCCGAGGGCGGTTTTCTTGAAGGAAACGTTCATCATATTCTCCTTGGACGGATCGAAACTTGCGAATGGGTTGCGGCTCGACGCAGAACCGGCTTGATACGTAACTTGGCGCCGACAGCCTGAACGTCGCCTGAACGACATGGGCGTGCTACGGCGCAGGGATCAGAAAACCCATCATGACGGCAAAAGCATGACCTTATCCGTTTCTTCCGGTTCCGGCGATCTTGCCGCCGACCGCCGCTATCAATGGGGCCTCGGCGCCGCCGAGAGCGGCGATTTCGACGGGGCCCGCGATCTTTTCAGTCAGGCAATGGAGTTGGCCCCTGCCTGGGCGCCGGGTTGGTTTGCGTTGGCGCAGGCGTTTGAGGCCCTAGGCTGTCGCGCCGAAGCTGTTGAAGCATACAGCAAGTCGCTGGCGCTCGACAGCAGCGACGCGCTTGGGGCCGGCCTGCGGCTGGCGAAACTGGGCGCGCAAGCCGTGCCCGCCGCAGCGCCGAGGGCTTACGTCGAGGCTCTATTTGACCAATATGCGGCGACGTTCGACCGCCATCTGGTCGAAAAGCTCGCCTATCGCGGGCCGCAGATTCTGGTTGACGCGGTGGAACGGGCGGCGCCGGGCCAGATTTTTGCACATATGCTCGATCTGGGCTGCGGCGCGGGCCTGGCGGGCGCCGCATTTCGTCCAAGGGCGCGAAATCAGGACCGGCATCGACCTTTCACCGGCCATGATCGAGCAGGCGCGCGCAAAAAACATTTACGACCGGCTTGCCGCCGCCGATCTCGTTGACTTCCTGAGCGCGGAGCCGGCTGGAAGCGCGGATCTTGCGATCGCGGCCGATGTCTTCGTTTATATCGGCGATCTCGATCCGGTCATTTCCGCCATCGCGCGCGTGCTGGAGCCGGGCGGACTGCTGGGTTTTACCGCCCAAAGCTTTGATGGCGAAGGTTTTCACCTTGGCGACGATATGCGTTACGCCCATGGCCGCGACAGTCTGGGCGACTGCGCCGAACGCCATGGTTTTGCGGTGAAGGAGATCACCGCCGCCTCCACGCGCAAGGATCGCGGCGTGGACGTTCCCGGTTGGGTCGCTGTTTTGCGCAAAGGCTAAAGCCGCGTTTCATCATATCGGATATAGGCGTTAAGCCTTTGTTTATCATACCAATCGGGTGCTGCCACGCTTGAAGGCGCTCTGGACCGATCAAGGCGGCGCGTTTAAGCTGCGCCTCGCAAAAAAAAGTTTACGGGGTTCGCTCATGAAGAAAGTTTTTCCAGACGCCAGGTCCGCCATGGCCGGGCTGGTCAAGGACGGTATGACCCTGATGGCCGGCGGCTTTGGGCTGTGCGGCATTCCTGAGGATCTGATCGAGGCGGTGAAGGAATCGGGCGCGAAAAATCTGACCTTCATCTCGAATAACGCCGGTGTGGACGGCATCGGCCTCGGCGTTCTGCTGGAGACCAAACAGGTCAAGAAGATGATTTCGTCCTATGTCGGCGAAAACAAGCTTTTCGCCCAGCAATTCCTCGGTGGCGAACTGGAAATCGAGTTCAATCCGCAGGGCACTCTAGCCGAGCGTATCCGCGCCGGCGGCGCCGGCGTTCCCGCTTTTTACACCAAGACCGGCTATGGCACGCTCGTCGCCGAGGGCAAGGAAACCCGGGTTTTCAACGGCGAAAACTACGTCATGGAGACCGGCCTCGTCGCCGACATCTCCATTGTGCACGCCTGGAAGGGTGACACCGAAGGCAATCTGATCTTCCGCAAGACCGCGCGCAATTTCAATCCGATGATGGCGACCGCCGGAAAAATCACGGTGGCCGAGGTGGAACATTTGTTCAAGGCGGGCGAACTCGATCCCGACGAAATCCATACGCCCGGCATTTACGTGAAGCGCATCGTGCACGTGCCCAATCCCACAAAGCACATCGAACAGCGCACTACGCGCAAACACACCAGCCCGGCTGCCGCTGCGGGAGGAGAAATCTGATGGCCTGGACACGCGATCAAATGGCCGCCCGCGCGGCCAAGGAACTGCGCGACGGTTACTACGTCAATCTGGGCATTGGCATTCCGACGCTGGTCTCCAATTTCATCCCTGAAGGCATGAGCGTGCAGTTGCAGAGCGAAAACGGCATGCTCGGCATGGGCCCCTTTCCCTATGACGGCGAGGAAGACGCCGACCTGATCAACGCCGGCAAGCAGACGATCACCGAATTGCCGACCACCAGCTATTTTTCCTCGGCCGATTCCTTTGCGATGATTCGCGGCGGCCATATCGACCTGTCGATCCTCGGCGCGATGCAGGTGGCGGAAAATGGCGATCTCGCCAACTGGATGATCCCCGGCAAGATGGTGAAGGGCATGGGCGGCGCCATGGATCTGGTCGCCGGCGTGAAAAAGGTCGTGGTGGTGATGGAGCATGTCGCCAAGGACGGCCCAAAATTCCTGCACGCCTGCAACCTGCCGCTGACCGGAGCCAAGGTGGTTGACTTGCTGATCACCGATCTCGGCGTGTTTTCGATCGACAAGCACGGCACGGGCGGCGCAAAGCTGATCGAATTGGCCGATGGCGTCACGCTCGATGAGATCAAGGGCAAGACGGAAGCAAGTTTCGCCGTCGCCGTCTGATCTTTTCGCGGCTTATCAGCCGCGATTTCCTTCTGGCCGGTTATCCACCGGCAAAAATGCGAGGAAAGCATGGAGCCAGAAATGCTCTTTCCGCTCTATGTTTTCGACGCATACGGGACATTGTTCGACATCCATTCCGCCGTGGCGCGTCACGAGGATTTGGCGGGGCCAAACGCCGAGCGCCTGTCGGAGATCTGGCGCGCAAAACAGCTCGAATATACCTGGACGCGCTCGCTCATGGGCGCATATCGCGATTTCGACCTCGTTACGCGCGATGCGTTGGATTTCGCCGCCGCGCGTTGCGGCGGCCTGATTTCCAGAAGCGCGGAAAACCCTGCTTTCGGCCTATGAAACGCTGGACGCCTATGCCGACGCCGCCCCGGCGCTCGCCGCCTTGCGGGCGCGGGGCGCGCGGACGGTGATCTTGTCCAACGGAACGCCGCCGGGCCTGGCGCGCGCCGTGCGCTCGGCCGGTCTTGAAAGTCTTCTCGACGAGTCGCTCTCGGTCGACGCCCTGAGGATCTTCAAGACCGCGCCAGCCGCTTATGGATTGGTTTGCGAGCGTTATGGTCTGCGGCGCGAGCAGATTTCCTTCCAGTCGTCGAATCGCTGGGATGTGGCGGGCGCCGCAAAATTCGGATTTCACACGGTCTGGATCAACAGAACCGGCGCGCCGGATGAATACTCGGATTTGCCACCGGGCCGAGTCGTCACGGGCCTCGCGGAACTGGGCCTGTAAACAAAAAAAGAGGCCGCCGGAAGAACCAGCGGCCCAAGTCTAGGGAGGAAACGCCCAAGGTGGGCTGCAGCACGAGCAGATCGCTCGGGCTACGGTCTGAATTTATGTTGCGACGCACAAAATGTCAAGAGATTTGTTGCAGCGCAGCATATAAATTTTATGACAGGATTCCAAAGCCTTGGACTGGAGCGCTGCCAACAGGGAAAGCCGGTGACGTTCAATAGCGTTGTTGCAAGTAGCGCCAACAACAAGCTAAAAACAAAACCGCCAACGCGGCAAAAAAAAGACCGCCGGAAGAACCAGCGGCCCAAGTCTAGGGAGGAAATGCCCAAGGAGGGCTGTAGCGCGAGCCATCGCTCGGGCTACATTCAGGAGTCTATGTTGCGTTGCACAAAGTGTCAAGACGCTTTTTCACCTTGCCAACTGTCTTATTTCATTGACAGTTTCGCGCGCAAGCAAAGGCGACGTTCAACCGCCTATTGCGGCGCGATGTGATAGGGCTGGTCGTTATAGGCGCGCTGGATCATGATCGACTGATCGTTGCCGGCGCGATCGCGCCATTTCGCCCGGCATATTTCCGGACCGCACAAGACCTCGGGAAAACGATAGAGCGGCGCGCCATTGGCGATTTTCAAGCCGTAAGAAGCGTCCGGCTTCCAGCCCTGCTGCATCAGGCTGGCCCGAAGCGCGCTGTCATAGACCTGCCCGGGCGCGATGCTCTGCGCGTCGGCAGGGACTGCGCCCGCTAGCAAACATACGCCGCCTAGAGCCGACGCAAGCTTTTTACGAAGTGCCATCATGTCTCGCCTCTCACAATCTCGGAGCCAAAAAATTTCGAATTTCAACGTAAGGACGCACAAAAGGACTGTATCCCGGCGCAGGCTTTTTCCAACACCGCATTGGACGTCGCATAGCTAACGCGAAAATTCGGCCCCATGCCGAAGGCCGAGCCTTGCACCACGGCAACACCTTGTTCTTCCAGCAGGGCCGAGACGAAATCCGCGTCGCTGTCAATTTTGCGGCCGCCCGCAGATGTTTTGCCGAGCGCCTCGGCGCAGGAAGGATAAACATAAAACGCCCCTTCCGGGCAATGGACGGAGAGAAATCTGGATTGATTGAGCATCGAGACGACCAGATCGCGCCGGCCCTCGAAAATCTTGCGGCTGGTCGCTATGAAATCCTGCGGCCCGTTCAGCGCCTCCACCGCCGCCCATTGGGCGATGGAACAGGCCCCGGACGTCTGCTGGCCCTGGATCATGTCCATCGCCCGGATGAGCTTTTCCGGTCCCGCAGCATAGCCGATGCGCCAACCCGTCATAGCATAGGCTTTGGACACGCCATTCATCGTCAGGGTGCGGTCATAAAGCGCTGGTTCGACCTGCGCCGGCGTCTTGTAGACGAAATCGCCGTAGACGAGATGCTCATACATGTCGTCGGTCAGGATCCACACCTGCGGATGATTAAGCAAGACCTCTGTCAGGGCTTTGAGTTCAGCCTCGTCATAGGCGGCGCCAGAGGGATTTGAGGGCGAATTGAGGATCACCCATTTTGTGCGCGATGTGATCGCCTTTTCGAGCGCCTCCGCTTGCAGCTTGTAGAATCTTCGGCTCTGGTGTCGACGATCGCCGCCGTTCCGCCGCACAACGCGACGATTTCCGGATAGGACACCCAATAGGGCGCGGAAATAATGACCTCATCGCCGGGATTGAGACTGGCCATTAACGCGTTGAACAAGATCTGCTTGCCGCCCGTGCCGACGATGCAATGCGAGGGCTTGTAGTCCAATCCGTTTTCACGGCGAAATTTTTGTGCAATGGCCTCGCGCAAAGGGAGGATGCCGGCGACCGGTCCGTATTTGGTCTCGCCACGCCGGATCGCGTCGATCGCCGCCGCCTTAATATTGTCAGGCGTGTCGAAATCCGGCTCGCCAACGGAAAGGCTGATGATCTCGCGTCCCTGCGCCTTCAATTCGCGCGCCTTCTGCGTCACAGCAATGGTGGCGGAAGGTTTTACGCGGGAAAGGGCGTCGGCGATGAAGGCCATTTTCTCATCCTGATGGTCGCATTTGGCGCGCGACCATAAAGCGGAGTGCAAAAAAGGGAAGGCGGATTTTTCGGGTCGCGGAAAGCACTGCTCTCACTTGACCGTCACGAGCCCCATCATCCCTCCGTCTTCATGTTCGAGAATGTGGCAGTGATAGGGAAACACGCCCGGCGCGCCATGTTCGCCGCGCTGTTCGTCGCGGTCGAAGGCCAGCGTGATGGAAATGCGTCCCGGATGGCAGCTCTTGTCGTCGCGCAGGCGGGCGCGCCCGCGCAATCGGCGCTGCCACGCGGCACGGGAATGCTGTCGTGATGCGGCGGCGTTTTCGCCGGTTCGAGCGCGTCGGCGATCCCTTCGGCGATGAGCGCGTCGGCGGGCGTGAAACAGGCGGCGGCGTCATCGGCAAGCCGGCAGGCGGGAGCCGCGCCGCCGGGCGCGAAGGGCGTGGCGAAATAGGCGGGATCGGGCTTGCCTTTCACAACATTGGCGGCCGCAAGCTGGAACCTTGTCTGATGAATATGAAAATTATGCAGTTCGTCGGTCCAGTTTTCGAGCACCCAGGTCTCGCTATGCTTGCCATTCACGCAGATGTCGCTGAACACCGGCGTCTCGCCAAAGGCCGGAACGTGATTGGTCAGCTTGCCGTTTACGGGCGGCGCGTCCAACGCCGCGAGAAGATCGGCGAAATCGACCTTTTCGGTCTTGCCGTCGGCGTTGCGGCGAAAGAAGGCCGAATGGCCGGGCTGGCGCCAATTGGCGTCGCCCGCCGCGCGCAAGCCGGCGACGAGGCCGAATACCTCCTTCAGAGGATCTTGCAGTCCCGGCTTTTTCACGAACAAGACGACGCGTTCGGACCCTTCCGGAAAGCCGCAAATATCCTGCGGCGGCGTCCAATGCGCCGGGCCTTTGGTCACCGCGCGCGGCGTGACCGGGATGGCGTGTTGTTCGGCCAGCGATGCGTTGGCGACCCGAGCCGCCTCCGTCAGGGCGGCGGGCGCCGCGCCCGGCTTTTTCGCCCATTCCGGTGTCGCGGCGGCCGAATGGGGCCAGGCGACGCTGGCCAGCAGGACGGGCGGCCAGAAATCGCCATTGGTGTCGACGCCTTCGCTCACCAGCGCGTAGGTTTCGCCGGCGGCGGCCGGATCGATGGCGATTTCCGCTCGCGCGCCCGGCATCAGCAGCAGTTCGCAGACGCCATGTTCCGGCGCCGGGACGCCGTCACGGGCGATGACGCGAAAACAATGCTGTGCGCCTTCCGGATCTATGGCGCCGTCCTTGATCGGCCGCAGCGCCAGCATATAGCTGGCGTTGGAGGACGCGTTGAGAATGCGCCAGACTTCGGTGTCGTTGCCTTCAACGTCGCGCGCCATTTCAGGTTGCGCGACGCCGTTGACGGTGAAGATCCACGTCTCTCCGTCAGGCCCCGAGCATTCGCCCGGCAAATACCCGCCGTTTTTGGTCGCCGACCTCAGCAGGCTGGGCTTGTCGCCGCACAAGCCGAAATCATAGGCGCCGAGCGCGGGGAAGACGCCGTTGGCGCCCGCCTTGCCGATCTGTGCGTCGCGTAAAATCATGTGGCGCAGATTATGCGGACCTTTGACGAAGCCGGCGTAGCGCTGCAATTCTTGGCGCACCGCCGATCGTGATCATGCCCGAGGTTCCGCCGCGCAGTTGCGCTGCGGAATAGCCATGGGGATGGGGATGAAACCAGAAGACGCCCGGCGGATGATAGGGCGACTTTAACGCCAGATCGAGCGACGGCGGCCGCTGGCCGATCTCGATGCGGTAGCGCAATTCGGGTCCGCTCGCGCCGTGCATGTGATGATGGGCGTGTTCAGCGTTTCCCGCCCCGTCGGCGCAGGCGTCGCCTTGCTCTCCCGCCGGTTGGGCGAGATCGAGCACGAAATCGCCGATCGTGCCGTCTGCACGCTGCGCTGGCGAAACCAGAAGTCCATGCGTGTGGAGGTTCGTGGCCTGACAGGGGACGTTGCCGTTCTGCGGCGCCTCGGGCCGGCTCTCGGCCGCCGCATGCGCGTAGTCGAGCGCGCTCGTCACTTTCGCCTCGATCGTGTCGCGGTAATCGAGGTCGAGGCGGAAGCCGCCATAGGTCCATTCGCGCTGGAATTCAGCGTTTTCAAAGGCATGAGCCGGAATAGGGCAGCGCTCGAAGCCCTTTCCGCGCGGATTCCAATAGTCGGCCTCGGCGGAAAAGCCACCCTTGGGGATCAGATGCGCCAGCGGCAGACCGGACACGCGGCGCGCGCCAATAAAAGCTTCGCCGAGGGCCATGTCCCAGTCGAATTCGAGTTTATTTCCGTTGGCCTGCTTTAGCGCGATGAGCGGCCGGTAGGCCTGCCTTGGCCCGTCGCGGAAACTGGCGGCGAGATCGCGCCAGCAGGAGGCGTCCCGCTGGATCGTCGGCGTTTCGCCAGGCTGACGTTCGGCAATGCGGCGGAGAGGCCCAAAACAACAAGGGACAATGAAATTCGTAA
>CAWFBN010000057.1:0-5283 GCA_963813955.1 uncultured Alphaproteobacteria bacterium
CCGCGCCGCCCACGACGCGCCGGGAATCCAGCCGGCGTGTCGTAAGTGTCGATAATAGTCGGGGCTATGATAGGCCCGTTGCGCCTGAGCGGGCCAGCGATCCGAGAAGGCCCAGAGGCCGGACGGCAAGTCGAAGTCACGAATGAGTTTCTTCATATCGCTCCTCCTTTCCCCCTCAAACGAAAGAGTGGAGATGAGGTTCGATTAAAATTTTAGAATAAAAGCGCCGTGACGAGCGATGTGCTTGCAATGCTTGTCGCTTGATGATCTCCTTCGACTTGTCACTTGCTTCGCTTTGTGAGACGCCAAGCTCCAGTAACACTTCAGGTGGCCGCGCAGGCATGAATCGACCGGATTAGTGGTCGAACGGATCCCGCAAAAATGCGTTTACCAGAACGGGGCGGTAACATTCAATCGACCGGGGACGCAATGACGCGAAGCGACGTTTTGGTCGTCGGAGCCGGACCGACGGGTCTGGTGCTGGCGCTGTGGCTCACGAAACTCGGGGCAGAAAGGTGCGCATCGTCGACAAGACGGCGGCGGCGGGACGACCTCGCGCGCGCTCGCCGTCCATGCCCGCACGCTCGAACTTTACCGGCAGCTCGATCTCGCCGACGCCGTGATCGCGCAAGGGCCACAAGGTCCCGGCGGTCAATCTCTGGGTCGGCGGCAAGCAAAAAGGCGACGATCTGACTTCGAAAAAGTCGGCGCCGACATCACCCCCTATCCCTTCTTGCATATATTTCCGCAAGACGAGCATGAAAAGCTGCTCATCTCGCGGCTGGCGGCATCTGGGCGTTTCGGTCGAACGCAGCGTCGAATGCGTCGGCTTCGAGGACAAGGGCGACAGGATCGTCGCCCGGTTGGGCAGGCCGCCGACAAGTCGGAAGAGGTCTGCGAGGCCTCCTGGCTTCGCCGGATGCGACGGCGCGCGGTCGATGGCGCAGAAAAGCCCTGGGCGTCGGCTTTCCGGGCGGCGACTACAGCCATATTTTTTATGTCGCCGACGTGGACGCTTCCGGGCCGCCCATGGACGGCGAATTGCACGTCGATCTCGATCAGGCCGATTTTCTGGCGGTGTTTCCGCTCGCGGGCCAGGGACGCGCCCGGCTGGTCGGGGCCATTCGCGGCGAACGCGTCAAGCATCCCGAGTTCATGCAGTTCGAGGACATCAGCCCGCGCGCCATCGAAAACCTCGACCTCTCGGTCGGGAAAGTGAACTGGTTTTCGCATTATCACGTCCATCACCGCGTTGCGGAGCATTTCCGCAAAGGCCGGGTTTTCTTGCTGGGCGACGCGGCGCATATCCATAGTCCGGCTGGCGGCCAAGGGATGAACACCGGCATCGGCGACGCCATCAATCTCGCCTGGAAACTGCGCTCCGTCATGGCTGGGCCTTGCGCCGGAAACCCTGCTCGACAGCTATGAGGAAGAACGCATCGGCTTCGCCCACCGCCTCGTCCATACGACGGACCGGATGTTCACGCTGGCGTCGAGCGAAAGCTGGTTCGCCGGACTGTTGCGCAAGCATGTCGTCCCGGTCGCCTTTCCCTTGCTGGCGAAATCGGAAGGCTTTCGCAAATGGCTGTTTCGCAACATTTCGCAGGTGAGCGTCAGTTATCGCGATTGCCCGCTGAACAGCGGCTATGCCGGAAAGGTGCGTGGCGGCGACCGCCTGCCCTGGGTCGAATCCGTGGATAATCACAAATCGCTGGCCGACATGCGCTGGCAGATCCATGTCTATGGCGAGGCGCTCTGCTGATCTGGACAAATGGCGCCGGCAATATGATTTGCCGATGCATGTTTTCGGCTGGCGCGACGACTATCGACAAGCCGGACTGACGCGCAACGCGCTTTATCTGATGCGCCCCGACGGCTATGTCGCGCTGGCCTCGCCCGTCGCCACGGCCGAGGCGCTGGCCCGTTACCTGACCGCGCGTCAGAATCAGATTTTAGAGACCAGGGTCGTCATTGCGAGCGAAGCGAAGCAATCCACCCTGGCCACAACAGCAAGCCATGGATTGCTTCGCTTCGCTCGCAATGACGGAGCCAGGTAAACAGGCCCGCGCCTGAGGAAGATGCGCGGCCCGCGATCAGCGAGTGGTCAATATACGCCCCGGCGGACATGTCGACGGACGGTTCGGCGGGCAGAGCCACGCGTGCCGACGTAGACAGCTTTTTCAATTGTCGGGCGCCGACGGTCGTTCCCCGCAGCGTGGAGATCGACATGGCCGCGACGGGCTCGACGAAAAGGGCGATGGCGGAAAAGGCTAAAAGCAGCTTCTTCATGATGATGCCTCCCGATAGTGCCAGCCTTGAGGATGCGCGCCGCGTCTTGCGTGGTCAGAGAATTGAAGAGGCGCCGATCCGGTCACACTTTCTTGTGTTGCGCGATGCCGCTCAAATTTCCTGCATCACCTGAGCATGGGCGAGCAAGGCGAACAACACCGTTCCGCCGACGATGTTGCCGATCAGCACCGGCGCGGTGAAGTCGATCAACATCGCGAACCATCCCATATCGCCATGCAGAACCAGCATGAAAGCTTCGACGCTTCCCGCGACAATATGCATGAAGCCGCCCGCTGAAATAAGCCAGGTCATCATGACGATGACCTGGAATTGCGCGGATTCGGCGCCGGGAAGCAGCCAGACCATGGCCGCCATCAGAAAGCCGGCGGCGACGCCCTTGACCGCCATGGCAAGCCAGCCATGGTTGAGGATTTGGCCGCTGATCTTGAGCATGGCCTGCTGCATCTCGCCGTCGAGCGCCGGCGTGAAGCTGAAAAACAGCGCGGCGACCAGCGCGCCCGCCATATTGGCCAGCAGGACGATGGCCCAGAGCCTGCTACAGCCGCCAAAGATTGCGCGGCGTGAAATCGGCCAGCAAAGGCAGAACCGCCGTCACCGTGTTTTCGGTAAAGAGTTGCTGGCGGGAAATGATCACGATCACGAAGCCGACCGCATAGCCCAGCGCGGCCAGCAACGGGCTCCAGGACGTTTCTGGCAGGCGCAGCTCCAGAATGGTCTGCGCCAGCAGCGAAAAACTGATGGAAAGACCGGCGGCCAAGCCCGACCACCACAATGAGACGGCGGGCCGATCCATTTCTTCTTCGCCGAATTTGCTGACAACCTTATAGATCACCGGCGTGCGCGGGGCCGACATTTCTTCAATGTCGCGCCCCTCCCGCGCGCTGATCGCGCCTTTGCCGCGCGCGTCATCGTTACGAAGCTTGCGCTGCCCGGCGCGTAAAGTTGAAGCCATGCCTGCGTCCCCGACCAAACCCTGACAACGCCGCGCGGAGAAGAAAGGCGCCGAGGAAAGAAACAAAGGAATGGACACGCCATCGCAAGGCGGCCATCACCGTCCGGGCCGAATTTTAATGCGAGAACATATGAGCTGAGAAGCTGCGGCATCGCGTTTCGCCGACAACGGAATTGCGCCAGTCCAAATGCAGCCGGGACGCTTTTGCGGAAAAGCCGCGTCTGCCGATCAGGGTGGTGCTCGACCGCGTAACGCAGGCCTATAATATCGGCGCGATCTTTCGGCTTTGCGACGCGATGCTGGCGGAAAAACTGGTCATCGCCGGAGCCGAAGTCGATTTGCGCAAACGGGCGCTGGTCCAGTCGGCGCGCGGCACGCAGAACTGGACGCCCTGGTCAGCGGAACAAACCGCCCTCGACGCGGTTGTTCGCCGCCAAGGCCGAGGGTTATCAGATCGTCGCCGTCGAACTGGCGTCCAACAGCCTGCGGCCGGAGGATTTTGCGCCAAAATTTCCGGTGTGCCTCGTGCTCGGCGGCGAATTCGACGGGGTTTCCCAGGACGTTCTTGATCTGGCCGACGCGGTCATCCAGATTCCGATGCGGGGCATGGCCAATTCGATCAACGTATCCACGGCGGCGGCGATCGTCCTTCATGGGCTTTCGTGTCGCGCCGAAGCCGAGGCCGCTCATGAATGACGCTTCCATCCCGGTGTTTTACGATTGCGAAGCCTCCGAATTGGACGAGGGCTACATCATCGAGATTGGCTGGGCTTTTTCGGACGGCGAAGGCTTCATCTCCAACGGCTCTCTCATCCGTCCCCTCGCGGCATGGAACATCGATGACGCGTGGAGTTCCGAGGCCGAAAGCCTGCACGGCATTTCGCTCGCGCGCCTGCGGGAAGAGGGCCGGCCGGCGGAGGACGTCGCCCGGATGATGAATGAGGCGCTGGCCGGTCGGCAGCTTTTCTCCGACGATCCGGCCTATGACATCAGGTGGCTCGGCCAGTTGTTCGACGCGGCCGGCGTTCAAACAAAATTTCGTCGTCAGCGAAACCCCCGCCCGTCATTTTCTGGAGCTTTTGGCCACAAAACACAATTTCGATTCCGCGCAATTCCAGCGCGTCTGGGAGGACTCGCGGCGGGATCACCGCGACCGCGCCGAGGCCGATGCGCTGGGCAACGCCAGACTTTGGCGAACCATCATGCAAGGCCCGACGCCGTAGGTAGTTTCCGACGCTGGTTCGCGCGCATCCTCGGCGCCATATAATATTGGAAAATATTTGGAGGATTTTGTCTTGGAAACCAAAGACGTCGCCATCGAACGCCTGATCGCCGCCGGAGATCGCGAAGCGCTGTCGAAATCGCACCGGAAGACGCTCGACGCACTCTTCGCCCATCCGCTCGCCCATAACCTCGAATGGGCGGACGTCCTCGCCTTGCTGTCGAAAATCGGCAGCGTCGAACACAAGGCCCACAACGAGACATCCGTTGAGATCGGGAGCGAGCGCCACGAGTTCCGGCATCCGCGCGGCAAGGATCTGAGCACGGACGAGGTCATGACCGTACGTCATTTCCTGACGCGCGTCGGATGGTCGCTGCTCAAGGACGCGAAGCCCGAACAGACCGCCGACTTTCTGGTGACGATCGATCATCACGAGGCCAGGGTCTTTCATCTGGATCTCAAGCCGGACGATCCCGCCAACAAGGACATCAAGCCCAGAGATCCCCACCACTTTCTCCACCATCTCACGCACAAGGATCAGTCGCGCGAGGAGGGCCAGCGCGCCGCCGAAGACCCCGCCTATTATGAGCAGATCGCGCAAGCCGTCATCGCGGCCGTGCCCTTCGGACGCGTGGTCGTTGTCGGTCACGGCAAGGGTCACAGCAATGCGGGCCATGTTTTCGTCAATTGGGTGAAGCTGCATCACCGCGATCTCGCCTTGCGGCTGCTGCCCGAGATCGAGGCGGATTTCGCAGCCGCCACGCCGGCCCAGTTGCTCGAACTCGGGCGGCAGGCGCTG
>CAWFBN010000058.1:0-8280 GCA_963813955.1 uncultured Alphaproteobacteria bacterium
GTTGGGATTTCTGGGCGGGTTTCAAAAGCTTCGGCATCATGCCGCTGACCGTGATCTTCGCCCTCTCGCAGGCCCCGCTGATCATGAAGCACGAAATCAAGCCGGAGGCGGAGCCGGATCATTTTTGAAAAAGCAGCGCCCTCGTGTTTCCTTGATCACGAAAAATTAACCTGCGGCATGACGTCGCGGGAAATAAAAGGCATGATCCTGAAGTCTCAGATGTCGTTGGCGCCTGAGAGCGCTTCTCCTAGATACCCAGGAGCGAATCATGCGAAAGCTTGTCAAAATCGCATTCGTCGCCACCAATGCCGTCGTCATCATCGCGGGCGCGGCTTACGCCGGCGCGGACTACCGCAATACCGAGCGCCAGGTCACAGCGCGCGACTTCCAAGCCCAATACTATGACACTCAACAGCCTCGCGCCGTTCACTTTTGAACAAACCCGAGCATGGGCCGGCCTACGACGAGGTTGGGGCCCCTTGAAGTGACGCAGGCGCGTCGCATCGCATAAACGGATAACAAAAAAGCCGCCGGACCCAAGCCCGGCGGCTTAATTTATGCTGACGGCCCGCCGCCCGTTCAGATCAGGCGGTCACGCCCTCGGCGATCTCGACGAATTCCGGAATCTGGTCGAAATTCATATAGCGGTAGATCTCGTCGCTTCTTGCCCTTCAGGCCGCCGACCGCGGCCATATATTCCTCGAAAGTCGGAATCTTGCCGAGCAGCGCCGCGACCGCGGCCAGTTCCGCCGAGGACAGATAGACGCTGCGTGTCGATGCCCAGACGGTTGGGGAAATTGCGGGTCGAGGTCGAGATGGCGGTCGAGCCCTTGCGGATCTGCGCCTGATTGCCCATGCACAGCGAACAGCCGGGCATTTCCATGCGGGCGCCGGACTTGCCGAGCGTGGCGTAATAGCCTTCCTCGGTCAGGATATGGGCGTCCATCTTGGTCGGCGGCGCGATCCACAGGCGGGTCGGAATGTCCGACTTGCCGGCGAGAATCTTACCGGCGGCGCGGAAATGGCCGATATTGGTCATGCAGGAGCCGATAAACACCTCGTCGATCTTGTCGCCGGCGACTTCCGACAGCGGCTTGACGTCGTCCGGGTCGTTCGGGCAGGCCGAGCAGCGGCTCCTTGATCTCGGCGAGGTCGATCTCGAACACCGCGGCATATTCGGCGTCGGCGTCGGGCTGGAGCAGGGCGGGATTGGCGATCCAGGCCTGCATGGCGGCGATGCGGCGCTCGAGCGTGCGGCGATCCTGATAGCCCTCGGCGATCATCCACTTCATCAGCGTGACGTTCGAGGTCATGTATTCGATGATCGGCTCCTTGTTCAGGCGCACCGTGCAGCCGGCGGCCGAACGCTCGGCGGAGGCGTCGGAGAGTTCGAAAGCCTGTTCGACCTTGAGATTGGGCAGGCCCTCGATTTCGAGGATGCGGCCGTTGAAGACGTTCTTCTTGCCCTTTTTCTCGATCGTCAGCGAGCCCGCCTTGATCGCCGCATAGGGGATGGCGTTGACGAGATCGCGCAGGGTGATGCCCGGCTGCATCTCGCCCTTGAAGCGGACGAGCACGGATTCCGGCATGTCGAGCGGCATGACGCCGGTCGCCGCCGCGAAGGCGACGAGGCCGGAGCCGGCCGGGAAGGAAATGCCGATCGGGAAGCGGGTGTGGCTGTCGCCGCCGGTGCCGACGGTATCGGGCAGCAGCAGGCGGTTGAGCCAGGAGTGGATGACGCCGTCGCCCGGACGCAGGGCGACGCCGCCGCGATTGGAGATGAAGCTCGGCAATTCGCGGTGGGTCTGGACGTCGACCAGCTTCGGATAGGCCGCGGTGTGGCAGAAGGACTGCATCACCAGATCGGCCGAAAAGCCGAGGCAGGCGAGATCCTTCAGCTCGTCGCGGGTCATCGGGCCGGTGGTGTCCTGCGAGCCGACCGTGGTCATCCTCGGTTCGCAATAGGTGCCCGGACGGATGCCCTTGCCTTCGGGCAGGTGGCAGGCGCGGCCGACCATCTTCTGGGCCAGCGTAAAGCCCTTGCCGCTGTCATGCGGCACGGCCGGCAGGCGGAACAGGGTGGAGACCGGCAGGCCGAGCGCCTCGCGCGCCCGGGCGGTGAGGCCGCGGCCGATGATCAGCGGAATGCGGCCGCCGGCGCGCACTTCGTCGAACACCACATCGGACTTGACCGTGAATTCCGAGATGACCTTGCCGTTCTTGAGCGCCTTGCCGTCATAGGGCCGCAGTTCGATGACGTCGCCGATTTCCATCTGGATGACGTCGAGCTCGATCGGCAGCGCGCCGGCGTCTTCCATGGTGTTGTAGAAGATCGGCGCGATCTTCGTGCCGAGGCAGACGCCGCCGAAGCGCTTGTTGGGGACGTAGGGAATGTCCTCGCCGGTGAACCACAGCACCGAATTGGTGGCCGATTTGCGCGAGGAGCCGGTGCCCGACCACGTCGCCGACATAGGCGACCGGATGGCCCTTGGCGATCAGCGCCGCCAGCTGCTTTGTCGGGCCGCGCGCGCCCGGCTCGTCCGGCTCGATGCCGGGACGGGCGTTCTTCAGCATGGCCAGCGCATGCAGCGGAATGTCGGGACGGGTCGAGGCGTCGGGCGCCGGCGACAGGTCATCGGTGTTGGTCTCGCCGGACACCTTGAATACGGTCAGGGTGAGCGAGGCCGGGACCTCCGGACGCGAGGTGAACCATTCGGCGTCGGCCCAGGATTTTAACACGGCCTTGGCGTTGGCTTGGCCAATTCCCTCGCCCTTGTCGGCCAGCGCCTTGCACATCGTGGAAAAAGTCGAACATCAGCAGGGTCTTCTTCAGACCCTCGGCGGCGACGGCGCCGACTTCCGCATCGGGAAGCAGGTCGATCAGCGGCTTGATGTTGAAGCCGCCGAGCATGGTGGCGAGCAATTCGGTGGCGAGCTTGCGCGAGACGAGGGCGTTTTTCTCATGGCCTGAAGCCACGGCGTCGAGGAAGCCGGCCTTGAGGCGAGCCGCGTCGTCGACGCCTGCGGGCACGCGATGGGTCAGCAGATCGACGAGAAACGCCTCCTCGCCCTCGGGCGGATCGCGCAGCAGGGCGATCAGCCCCTCGGTTTGCTTGGCCGACAGCGGCAGCGGCGGAATTCCGAGAGCGCCGCGTTCGGCGACATGGGCGCGGTAGGCGTCAAGCATCGACATGAATGACTCTTTCTTTTGCACGACGAGGCGGTTAGCTCACCTCGGAAAAATTTATGATGCTTAGACGACAGCAGGGGCTTTGCGTCAATTAGCGTTCTGGCTGATATGGGTATTTTGCGCTGCGACGCGGCGCTTTCGCAGAAAAAAGCCGCGCCCTTTGTTTTCGCGCCCAAATCTCGGTTGAAGGGCGGAACTTTGTCGCCCGATCCAGCATACATATGCTTCACGACGGATTGGAGATTGCTCATGTCCAAACCCCCGTTGTTTTCCGCCCGACACAGCGTTCTGGCCGCCTCCGCCGCCGTCGCCGCCGTTCTCGCCGTCCTGGGCGGCAGGGCTATTGCCTTGCAGGACAAGTATACGGTGCAAGTGCCGGGTGGCCTCGCCTTTTCCGAGTTCAGGGGATACGAAGACTGGGCGGTCGTCGCGATCAGTGAGAACGGAGAAAAGATCGCCGTCATTTTAGGGAATCCCGTCATGATCGCCGCCCTCAGGGCAGGCATTCCCGACAATGGCAAGCCCTTCCCGGACGGCGCCATGATGGCGAAAATCCACTGGATCCCGAAAATACAAGAAACCTACCCCGGCCCGCCAAAAGTGCCGGGAACCCAGCATGACGCTGATTTCATGGTGAAGGACAGCAAGAGGTTCGCGGACAGCGGCGGGTGGGGATGGGCCGCGTTTGAACATGACGCCGCGTCCGATACGTTCAGGCCGGGCGGCCTGAACGACACGCCGCCACAGGCGAACGACGCCAAATGCGGGTTCGCCTGCCACACCATCGTGAAGGCGAGAGATTACGTTTTCACGGAGTATGGCAAGCGGTGACGGTATTGCAGATTACATCTGAAGGCTGAAGCCGCTCAGGCCGAGATTGGCCTCGAAGCCTGCCTGCATGCCCCTCAGCTCCAGAATGACGCCGTTGGAATTTTGCATGCGCAGGACACGCGCGCCGCCCGCCAACGCGACTCCGGCGCCGATGGCCGAATAGGTTCCGACAATGTCCGTCGGGGTGCGCAGGTTGCGCGCCCTCCCGACGAGGGTCCCGCCGGAGGCGCCGATGGTTCCGAGGCTGATGCCGCCGATCCGCAGCGGATAAGTACGGCCGCGGAAGGTCAGCGTGCCGTCGCCGCCGCCGATGCCGACGATGAAACCGGCGTTGGCCATGCGGAGGCGCACCGCGCCGGAATTGGCGAAAGCCGGCGCGCTCGCCGCGATGAAGGTAGCTGCGACAACGGCGGAAATGGACTTGATGAGATGGCGGCGATTAAACATGCGAGTCTCCCATTGATAATGGTCAAGCTTTAATTTCAACTTTGGTTCGGCGCAAGTCCGTGGCGGTCTTAACCTTAAGCCACGGCCAACTGCCGCAGCACGTAATGCAAAATGCCGCCGTTCCGGTAATACTCGATCTCGTCGGCCGTCTGGATGCGGCTATTGACCGCAACTTTTGTGACCTTGCCATCGGCGGCGGTGATTTCGATTTCAAGTTTTTGGCGCGGCGTCAACTCTGTCAGGCCCTTGATCGACACCAACTCGTCGCCCTTGAGCCCAAGCGTCTTCCAGCTCACTCCTTCCTCGAAAGTCAGGGGCAACACGCCCATGCCGACGAGGTTCGAGCGGTGGATGCGCTCAAAACTCTGGGCGATGACGGCGCGGACGCCGAGCAGGTTGGTGCCCTTGGCCGCCCAGTCGCGCGAAGATCCGTTGCCGTATTCGATGCCGGCGAAGACCACCAGCGGGGTCTTGGCCTTCTCGTATTTCATTGCGGCGTCGTAGATCGCCATGACCTCGCCGCCGGGGAAATATTTGGTGTTGCCGCCTTCAGGCGCATTGCCGTCGGCGTCCTCCAGCATGAAATTCTTGATGCGGATATTGGCGAAAGTGCCGCGCATCATCACTTCGTGATTGCCGCGACGGGTGCCGTATTGGTTGAAATCTTCCGGCTTCACCTTGTTGGCGATCAGATATTTGCCGGCGGGGGAGTTGGCCTTGATCGAACCGGCCGGGGAGATATGGTCGGTGGTGATCTTGTCGCCGAACAGCGCCAGAACCCGCGCGCCCTCGATGTCCTTGACCGGCTTGGGCTCCATCTTGATGCCCTTGAAATAGGGCGGGTTCTGCACATAGGTCGACTTCTTGTCCCATGCGTAGGTCTGGCTCTTGGGCGTCTTGACCTTGCGCCAATTGACGTCGCCCTTGAACACGTCGGCGTATTTCTCCTTGAACATGCGCCTTGGTCACGTTCTTGTGCACAAAGGCCTGGATCTCCGCCGAACTCGGCCAGATGTCCTTCAAAAAGACCGGCTCGCCTTTCTTGCCGTGGCCAATCGGCTCTTTGGTAAGATTTTTCTGGACCGAACCGGCCAGCGCATAGGCGACGACCAGCGGCGGCGAGGCCAGATAATTGGCCTGCACGTCGGGCGAGACGCGGCCCTCGAAATTGCGGTTGCCCGAGAGCACGGCCGCCGCGATGACGCCATTGGCGTGGATCGACTGGGAGATTTTTTCGGGCAGCGGGCCGGAATTGCCGATGCAGGTGGTGCAGCCGAAGCCGACGATATTGAAGCCGAGCTTGTCGAGCGATTTCTGCAGGCCCGCCTTGACCAGATATTCGGCGACCACCTGCGAACCGGGCGCCAGCGAGGTCTTGACCCAGGGCGCGACTTTCAACCCCTTGGCGACGGCGTTTTGCGCCAGCAGGCCCGCGCCGATCATGACGCTCGGATTCGAGGTGTTGGTGCAGGAGGTGATGGCGGCGATCACCACGTCGCCGTGGCCGAGGTCGAAGTCTTCGTCCTCCACCTTGAAGCGGTTGGCGAGGGCGCCGATTTTTTTATATTCGGCCTCCAATCGCGGCGCTGAAACCCTGGGCGATGGCGTCGAGCGCAACGCGGCCTTCCGGACGCTTCGGGCCGGCGAGCGACGGGACGACCGTGCCGAGTTCGAGTGAAATCGTATCGGTGAACACCGGTTCGGCCGCGGCGCGGGTGCGGAACAGGCCCTGCGCGCGGGCATATTTTTCGACCAGCGCGACGCGGGCGGGTTTGCGGGCGGTCTTGTTGAGAAAATCGACGGTGACGGCGTCAATCGGGAAGAAGCCGCAGGTCGCGCCATATTCCGGACCCATGTTGGCGATGGTGGCGCGGTCGGCCAGCGACAGCCCGTCGAGGCCGGGGCCGTAAAATTCGACGAATTTGCCGACCACACCTTTTTTGCGCAGCATCTGGGTGATGGTGAGCACCAGATCGGTGGCGGTGACGCCTTCCTTGAGCTTGCCGCCGAGCTTGAAGCCGATGACCTCCGGCAGCAGCATGGATTGGGGCTGGCCGAGCATGGCGGCTTCCGCCTCGATGCCGCCGACGCCCCAGCCGAGAACGGCGACGCCATTGACCATGGTGGTGTGCGAATCGGTGCCGACCACGGTGTCGGGATAGGCGACTTCCACCGTCACGGCTTTGCCGCGCGCCGGCTGGTATTTCTCTTTGCGGGTCCAGACGGTCTGGGCGAGATATTCGAGATTGACCTGATGGCAGATGCCGGTGCCGGGCGGCACGACCGAGAAATTGGAGAAGGCGTCCTGGCCCCATTTGAGGAAGGTGTAGCGTTCGCCGTTGCGCTCATATTCGAACGCAACATTCTGCTTGAGCGCGGTTTTCGCGCCGAAATTGTCGACGATCACCGAATGGTCGATGACGAGATCGACCGGCACCAGCGGGTTGATTTTTTCTGGATCGCCGCCGAGTTGGGCAATGCCGTCGCGCATCGCGGCGAGATCGACCACGGCCGGAACGCCGGTAAAATCCTGCATCAGCACGCGCGCCGGACGAAAGGCGATTTCCTTCTCGACCGCGCCCTTGTTCTTCACCCATTCGGCGACGCCGACGATGTCTTCCTTGGTGACGGTGCGGCCGTCCTCGTTGCGCAACAGATTTTCCAGCAGCACCTTCATCGAATACGGCAATTGCGAAATGCCGGCCAACCCGTTCTTTTCCGCCGCCTTGAGCGAGAAATAATGGTAGGACTTGGCGCCGACCGTGAGCGTCTTGCGGCATTTGAAGCTGTCGAGAGAAGTCATCGCGAAAGACCCCAAAAAATGTGCTGAAGAAGGAAGTGTCAGCTGGAAATTATAGATAATTCTTGATCATCAGGCTACACAAACCAAAGTTGCGTCGCGCCGGATCGTCGGCAGCGCCGTGTTTAAAAATCCGCGAGAAAAATCTTGCCGCCTTTCCACCCGCACCAAATCCTTTCCGCGCGAGGCTTGCATATCGATCGCGGCGGGCGCGCCATCGTCAGCAATGTCGATTTTGAATTGCGCGCCGGCGAGGCTTTGGTCGTGCTCGGGCGCAATGGCGCCGGCAAATCCACGCTTCTCCGCGCATTGGCCGGGCTGCTGCCTTTGCGCGGCGGCACGATTCAGTTCACGGGCGCCGAAGACGCGCCGCTGGCCGAACAGGCCCATTACATCGGCCACTCCGACGGCCTGAAGGCGGCGCTGACCGGTTTCGAGAATCTCGAATTCTGGGCGCGGATGCTCGGAGGTTTTTCAGGCGGCGAATCGATTGGCTTGTCGCCGGCGGAGGCGCTGCAAAAGGTCGGGCTGCCGCGCATTGGCGATTTCCCGGTCGGCTATCTTTCGGCCGGACAAAAACGCCGCGTCGCTCTGGCGCGTCTGTTCATCGCGCCGCGTCCGGTGTGGTTGCTTGACGAACCGGCCACCGCGCTCGACATCGCCTCGCAGGAAACGCTCGGCAAAGCCATGGCCGACCATCGCGCCAACGGCGGCATGATCATTGCCGCCACCCATGCGCCGCTCGGTCTCGCGGACGCGCAGGAGCTTCGCCTCGACGCCCGCCGCGTAACCCTCGCCGGAGCGGCGTGATGGGTTCGCATCAACCTTCTTCTCCACTTGCCGCCTTGTTCCGGCGCGAAATCCGCATCGCCCGCAGCATCGGCGGCGGCGGCGGCATGGGCGTGGTGTTCTTCCTCATTCTCGTCAGCCTGACGCCCTTCGCCATCGGGCCGGACATGAACCTGCTGGCGCGCATCGGTCCGGCGATCCTGTGGATCGCGGCGCTTCTCGC
>CAWFBN010000059.1:0-7534 GCA_963813955.1 uncultured Alphaproteobacteria bacterium
CGCTGAAATCGTGCAGAAAAAGCGCCGCCCACAAAAACTTCATGCGTGTTCCGCTTACGGCCCCGCCGCGCTGCAGGCCGGCGAATAGGCGTGGTTTTGATCCAGCCCGACCACACAGAATTCGACGCCATGATTGATGCCGATAAAGCCGCCATTATTGATGACGTTATATTTCACCATGCGCTCGCGGCCGTCGTTGAACAAAGCACGGGCGGTGCAATAGCGGCGCGGAATGAATTCGGGGCCATTGGTGCGGAAACCGGTCTGGCTGACCGCGTCGAACGACTGGATTGTCAGGTCCGAATGCCAGAAATCGGCTTGCTGCCTCCAGAAATAAAACGAGATTGCGTTCAAAACACAGCCGTCGTCGCAATGGAGCACGGCGGCGTCATAGGGCATGGCGTGAAAGTCGTAGCTTTCAGCGGGTTCGAGCGGGCGGGCGGAAGCGCCGCCGGCGCAAAGCGTGAGAAGTGTTGCCGCAAAAACGGCGCAGCGCAAAACCTGCATGGACTCCCCCAAAGAATAATAATCGCGACGATGCGCAAAGATTCGCGCCGCCCGTCAAGCCCCGCTTGAGGAAGAACGTCAGTTTCGGGTCACCTGATAATCCTTGATGTCGTCGAAACGGATCGCCGGCCAGCGCTCCTGATCGTAACGCAGCGAAAAAGCCGACTGGGCCAGAAAAACCGGCGCGCCGTCGAGATCATTGGCCATCGACGAGGGATAGGCGCGCACGAATTTTTCCAGTTCGTTGAATCGTCGGCGCTGACCCAGCGGCAGACCTCGAATCGGCTGGTCTCGAAACTGACCGGCAGGCCATATTCGGCCTGAAGCCGCTCTTTCAGCACGTCGAGTTGCAGCGCGCCGACAACGCCGACCATGGCCGGGGCGCCGTCATGCGGCAGAAAGAGCTGCACCACCCCTTCCTCGGCCATTTGCTGCAAGGCCTCGCGCAGCTTTTTGGCCTTCATCGCGTCGCCGAGTTTTACACGACGCAAAATTTCCGGCGCGAAGCTCGGCACGCCGCGAAAAACCAGATTTTCGCCATCGGTGAGCGTATCGCCGATGCGCAGCGCGCCATGGTTGGGAATGCCGACGACATCGCCCGCAAAAGCCTCTTCCGCCAATTGGCGATCCTGGGCGAAGAAGAATTGCGGCGCGTTGATCGCCATGTTCTTCCCGGTGCGCGAAAGCCGCGCCTTCATGCCGCGCACCAGCCGTCCCGAAGTCACGCGCAGGAAGGCGATGCGGTCGCGGTGGTTGGGGTCCATGTTTGCCTGGATCTTGAACACGAAGCCGGTCATTTTGGCCTCGCGCGGGTCGACTGTGCGCGTAGAAGCCTCGACCGGTTGGGGCGGCGGCGCGAATTCGGCCAAGGCGTCGATCAGGTCCTGCACGCCGAATTTTTTCAGCGCCGAGCCGAAAAACACCGGCGTCAGATGGCCTTCGAGAAAGGCCGCGACATCGAAAGGTTTTTGGGCCTCACGCGCCAGCGCGATTTCCTCCGCCGCGATTTCGGCGTCGGCGGCGATTGGAGATTTCCGCGATTTTCGGGTCGTCGGGGCCGGAAACTTTAATCGGCTCCGCGTCTTCCTTCAGCTGCCGCACGACATTGGCGCGCAGATCATAGGTGCCGGCGAAACTCCGGCCGCGTCCGATCGGCCAGGTCAGGGCCACCGTGTCGAGCGCCAGCGTCTTTTCGATTTCGTCGAGCAAGTCAAAGGGATCGCGCGATCTCGCGGTCCATCTTGTTGACGAAGGTGATGATGGGAATGTCGCGCAGGCGGCAGACCTCGAAAAGTTTGCGCGTGCGCGCCTCGATGCCCTTGGCGGCGTCGATGACCATGATCGCGCTGTCGACCGCCGTCAGCGTGCGATAGGTGTCCTCGGAAAAGTCCTCATGGCCCGGCGTGTCGAGCAGGTTGTAGACGCAATCGCCATATTCGAAGGTCATCACCGAGGTGACCACCGAAATGCCGCGCTCGCGCTCGATGCCCATCCAGTCGGAGCGGGTCTGGCGGCGATTGGCCTTGGCGCGCACTTCGCCGGCAAGCTGGATCGCGCCGCCGAACAGCAGCAGCTTTTCGGTCAGCGTGGTCTTGCCGGCGTCGGGATGCGAAATAATGGCGAAGGTGCGCCGCCGCGCCACAGGATCGGGATTTTGCATTTTTTGCCGGGGAAACGGGGGAAAGGAGCAGTCCGCTGAATTAGCCCATCCGGCGCCCCACACGCAAACTTAAATGGACAGCCTCGCGCAAGTTCACCTGCATCAATGTTGGACTTCTGCGGCTTCGGCGCGGGAAACAATCTATCGGGGATGATCATGGCGCCATCGACATTGCAGACGCGTTTGCGCTTCAGCCGGATCGACGCGCCCACCATCGCGCTTCTGCGCCACAACATCGATTTCCTGATGCGGGAACTGGATCAGCACGCTCGACGGCTTTTACCGCCATGTCGAAGACGACGCCGACGCGCGGCGGTTTTTTCTCAAGGCCGGAGGTGGCGCGTCACGCCAAGGACATGCAACTCCGGCACTGGAAGATCATTCTCTCCGGCGGCTTTACCGACGAATATGAACAATCGGTGCGCAAGATCGGCTTTACCCATTACCGGCTCGGGCTGGAGCCGAGACTCTACATCGGCGGCTATAATTTCGCGGTCACCGGTCTCTGCGAAGCCATTGCCGCCCGCATGCCGCTGAGCCGCTTCGACCGCGACGCGGGCAAAAAACGCGCTTCCCTGCAATCCGCCGTCATTCGCGCTGCGATCCTCGACATGGATCTTTCGCAATCGGTCTATCTCGAAGCGATGGAGCAGGCGCGCCGGAGCGACCTGCAGAAAGTCGCGGCCGATCTCCAGGTGTCGATCGCCGAGACGGCGGCCTCGGTGAGGTCGACGGCGGAGGCGCTGCAGCAAAACGCGCATCGCATGAACGAGACGGCCAAGACGACGGTTGCGCAAGCCCAGGCGGCCGACGCCGCCGCCGCGCTGACGGCGGCCAATGTGAACGCGGTTTCGGCCGCCACGACCCAGTTGAGCTATTCGGTCAG
Source organism: uncultured Alphaproteobacteria bacterium (assembly GCA_963813955.1). Taxonomy (GTDB): domain Bacteria; phylum Pseudomonadota; class Alphaproteobacteria; order Rhizobiales; family Beijerinckiaceae; genus Rhodoblastus. The sequence continues at coordinate 3,054 of CAWFBN010000059.1, forward strand.
TGAAATTGGCCAGCAGACGCGGCGTTCGCATGAAATCGCCGAATCCTCGGCGCAAGCAGCGAAAAAGTCGGAAGAAATGATCGGCCATCTGGCGCGGGCGGCCGAACAGATTGGCGGATTTGTCGGCATGATCAACGCCATCGCCGGCAAGACCAATATGCTGGCGCTCAACGCCACCATCGAGGCGGCGCGCGCGGGCGAAGCCGGGCGAGGTTTTGCCGTGGTGGCGAGCGAGGTCAAGGCGCTCGCCGAACAGACCGCGAGGGCCACGGCGGAAATAGGGGAAAAAATCTCGGCGATCCAGGCGTCGACCCAGCTTTTCGCTGAAAACATCGACCTGATCGCCCGCACCACCGAAGAAACTTCGTCCGCCGCCACCGGCATAGCTGCCGCCGTCGAACAACAAGGGCGCCGCGACCCACGAAATCACCCGGAACATCACCGAAGCATCGACGGGCGTCGCTGGCGTCGCGGAAAGCGTCCAGGCGGTCGCGCACGCCGCCGACGCCGCTACCGCAGCCTCCGGCGAAGTTTTGGAGGCGTCGCGGCAGTTGACGCGACAGGCCGGCGACCTCACGTCGAATATGGAGCGTTTTCTTCAGTCCCTGAACGCGGCCTGATGACGGTCAGGCCGGCGCTTTCGAGCCCGGCCTCATGCGCCGCGATCCATTTCTTCAACTCGGCGACGTGGCCGGCTTCCTCATCTACGAATTCGGCGGCGAGGATCTTGATCTCGGGATCGTCGGTGGTGTCGTGGACATGCTTGTAATAGTCATAGCCGGCGGTTTCCGCCCCCAGCGCGATCTGCAAGGCTTCGCCACGGCCAATCATCGGATCGGCGCCCCAGATCGCCGCCGCTTCCGGGCTTTCCAGATCCGGCCAGATCAAATCCTGCGGCGCGATGTCGGGAATCTTGCGAAAACCCGCCCGCGCCCGCGCGTCGGCCAGATGAAGCTTGGAGTAATCGGACAGGCGGCGGAAAAGGCCCGCCACTTCGCGATTGCCGGCTGACTGCATCGCATCGGCCAGTTCGCCGAAACGCGCCGCCGCTTCCGACTCAAGGTGAATGGAATAGGCCAGGAATTCTTCTACCGTCTGCATCGGACGTCTCCCGATCGGGTCCATTGGTTCAAGTTATTTTTCTTACACTCAAGCGCCCGCTCATCAAGCCTGTTTTTTAGGCACGAGCGATAAACGGGCAGTTTCCCCGTCTCAACCACGAAAAACGACGCTTCGCTTCGTTATCGTGTAATCTTTTCGCCTGCTGCAACGTAATGGGAATAGTCCTTTCCTGCGAAAGTCACGCCCATGCCGCGCCTGCTTTTGATCCTTGCTTGCCTGCTGTCGTCGTCCAGCCTTTACGCAGGCGAAGTGCGACTGGCTTTTCCCGCCGCCTATGCGGACGATGTTTTCGTCAAGACGCTGCTGTCGAGCAAGAGTTTGGCCAACGCCGGCCTGACACTCGCGTCGCAAAAGCTCGAAACCGAGTCCGACGCGCTGCGCGCGATAAAGACCGGCGCGGCGGACCTTGCCGTTTTCACCCTTGCGGCCGAGGATTTGCACGCGCTCGAAAAGAAATCCGGCGACGAGACTTCGCTGCTGACTCGGCCCTTCATGTTCAAATCGGCTGCCGAAGTCTTCCTCATGCAAGACAGCTTCATCGGCGACGCCGCGGCGGCAGACGCCAGCCGCTCTGGCCTGTTTCCCATAAAATTGTGGAACCACTCGATCACCTATTTCCTGACCCGGGAGCCGATCCACTCCTCGGATGATTTCAGCCGCCTCACGGTGGCGGCGGAAAATGGCGCGCCCGATGTCAAGGTGTTGTCCGCCGTCGGCGCCAAAATGCTGGATTTCAAGCCGGACATGATGGGTCCCGACAGCCGGATGAATGCGCTCGAAACCCAGCTCGGCGCAACGACCGAGGCCTTCGCCGCCAAGTTCGGCTCGAAACTTTATCTGACCACCGGCTGGCCCGAGACCGGCCTGCTGGCGGCCGCGCCCGAATTCTGGCTCAAGCTCAGCGAAGTGCAGAAAGCCGCGCTGAAAACCGCCGCCGGTCAGGCGCGGCAGGCGGCAGACGCCGAAATCATGGCGCGCGAGGACGCGATCAGAAAGCTTCCCAACGTCGAGTTCAACCGTCTGGACTTTGACAAGCAGATGCATTTGGCCATGCAGGCTGGTGGCGGCGGCAAGGCGGCGATCAACAGCGAGATCGACCTGTGGCGCAAGGCGGAAGTCGAGGTCCACGGCCAGCCGAAAGCCCCCGAGGCGCCGCATCCCAAAATGTCGTCGGTGTCGCCGATCTTCTTCGCCACCGATCGCAATGACGAGGGCGGGACCGACTACAAGACGCGGTTCGGCTCGCAGCGCCTCGATCCTTTCGACTATAGCTGCGCCTATCTGGGCGCTCCAAAACGCCATTCCGGCGAGCCGAAACTGCCGCCCGCCCCCAAAACCCTGACCAAGGGCATCGACGCCTGCGCACGGCTTATCGTCGCGAAGACGCGGGACGCCGGCCTGTCAAAATTGCTGATCCTCATTCACGGTTTCAACATTCCGTTCGACGGTCTCGTCTGGCGCGCGCTGCAACTGGGGTCCGATCTCGATTACCATGGCGCCATCCTCGGCTGGAGCTGGCCCTCGGAAGGATCGGCCTTCGGCTATGCCTATGACGAGGATTCCAGTCTCTGGAGCGAGCCGCATCTGTACGAACTGGTCAACGCCATCGCGGAAGCGGGACCGGAGCTGCAACTCGATTTCGCCGCGCATAGCATGGGCAATCGCATTTTGTTGCAAATGCTGCGGGAAATGGCGCTGGCCCATTCCAATTTGCGCATTGGCGCGGCGATTTTCGCGGCGCCCGACATGGCGCAGGACGTGTTCCGCGACCAGATCCGCATTGCGCGCAAGATCGGCGGCATCCGCACGCTCTACGCCTCGGAATATGACCGCGCCATCCTGATCTCGCAGAGCTATCATCAGGCGCCGCGCGCCGGCAGCGGCGGGGCGGATATTCTGGTCACCGGCGGCGTGGAATCAGTCGACACCCGCCTGGGCGGCCATTCCTACGTGTTCGACGAACCCAAGGCGATCCGGGATTTTTCCGAGATCGTCAACCGCGAGACGGCAGCGGCGTCGCGCGGCTTGCAGGCGCACGAAAAAGCCGGCGTCCCCTATTGGGTGATCTTGCCTTGAACCATCAATCCACGCGCTCCAACGCCAGTTTGGCATCAGGGTTCGCCCCCGCGCGCGAAACAGGCGCCTTCGGTTCCGCCTCTTCCTCGCGATGGTCCCTCGCCAGCAGCGAATAGACCGCAGGCGTGATGAACAGCGTGAAAAGGGTGCCGACGCTCATGCCCGAGGCGATGACGATGCCGATGGCCGCGCGGCTGCGCGCGCCGGCGCCCGCCGCGATAATCAGCGGCAACATGCCCACCACCATGGCGGCCGTGGTCATCAGGATCGGCCGCAACCTCACGCCCGCCGCGTGTTCAATCGCCTTGCGCGGCGAAAGCCCCTCGTTGCGCTGCATGTGATTGGCGAAATCGACCATCAGGATGCCGTGCTTGGAAATCAGGCCGATCAGCGTCATCAGGCCGATCTGGGTGTAGATGTTGATCGAGCCCGCGCCCATCATGCCCATGATGTTGAGCGGCAGCAGCGCGCCGAACATCGAGGTCGGCAGGGCGATCAGGATGATCAGGGGATCGCGAAAACTCTCGAATTGCGCCGCCAGCACCAGATAGATGACGATCAGCGAGAAGACGAAGGCCAAGGCCAGCGTATTGCCTTCCTGCATGAACTGCCGGCTCTCGCCCTGGAAATCATAGGTATAGCCCTCGGGGAAAATCTCCTGGGCCTTGTCTTTCAGGAAAGCCAGCGCCTCGCCGAGGGTGTGGCCGGGGAAAGGCACGCCCGACAAGGTCGCGGCGTTCATCTGCTGGAAGGAAATCAGCGCATTGGGCTGCACTTTCGGCGTCACCGTGGCGACCGTCGAGAGCGGCGTCAGCGCGCCGCTGCCGGTGCGCACCTGATAGCGCATCAGCCAGTCCTCGGTCAGGCGGAAATCGCGCGGCGCCTGCGGAATGACCTGATAGGAGCGGCCGTCGAGATTGAAGCGGTTGACGTAATTGCCGCCAAGGAAGGTCGCGAGGGTCGCGCCGATATCCTGCATCGAGATGCCGAGCGCATTGGCCTTGGCTGCGTCAATCTTGATCTCCCATTGCGGCGTGTCGAATTTCAAATCGCCGTCAGTGAAGATGAACAACCCGCTCTTCTTCGCTTCCGCCTGAAGTTTTTCCAGCACGCCGGCCAGGGTCTGGTAATCGCCAGCCGTGCGGATGACGAATTGCACCGGCGGACCGCCGGTCGAGCCGGGCAGAGCCGGCAAGGAGAAGGAAAAGATCTGCGCGCCGGTCTCATTGGCCAGCATCGGCTGCAAGCTCTTCATGATCTGGCTCTGGCTGCGCTTGCGGTCG
>CAWFBN010000060.1:0-12071 GCA_963813955.1 uncultured Alphaproteobacteria bacterium
TCATGCCGCAAACCAACTCGCCGCTCGGCCTCGTCATTGCGCCGACGCGCGAACTGGCGCTGCAGGTCGCCCGCGAGCTGCAATGGCTCTACCAATATACCGGCGCGCGCGTCGCCACCTGCGTCGGCGGCATGGACCAGCGCGCCGAGCGCCGCGCCCTCCAGCAGGGCGCGCAGATCGTGGTCGGCACGCCGGGGCGGTTGCGCGACCATATCGAGCGCGGCGGCTTCGACGCCTCCCGCCTCGCCGCCGTCGTGCTCGACGAAGCCGACGAAATGCTCGACATGGGCTTTCGCGAGGATCTCGAATTCATCCTCGAAGCCGTCGCCCGAAGACCGTCGCACCCTGATGTTTTCGGCGACCATGCCGAGAAGCATCGCGGCGCTGGCCAAAAAATACCAGCGCAACGCCCTGCGCATCGAAGTGACGGGCGACGTCGGCGGCCATGCCGATATCGAATATCGCGCCGTGCGGGTCGAGCCGAAGGAAACCGAGAAGGCGGTGATCAACCTGCTGCGCTTCTACAACTCGCCGACCGCCCTCGTGTTCTGCAACACCCGCGACTCCGTGCGGCATTTGCAGGCGACCTTGCAGGAGCGCGGCTTTGCCGCCGCCCTGCTGTCCGGCGAATTGAGCCAGCACGAGCGCAACCTGTCGATGCAGGCCCTGCGCGACGGCCGGGCGCGGGTCTGCGTCGCCACCGATGTCGCGGCGCGCGGCCTCGACCTGCCCAGCCTCGGCCTGGTCATCCACGCCGAACTGCCCCATGACGCGGAGGCGCTGCAACATCGCTCGGGCCGCACCGGCCGCGCCGGCCGCAAGGGCGTCAGCGTGTTGCTGGTGCCGCACAAGTCGCGGCGCCGCGCCGAAATCCTGATGGCCCAGGCCAAGGTCGAAGTCGAATGGGCCGCCCCGCCCAGCGCCGAGGAAATTCGCCAACTCGACCGCCGCCGCCTGTTGCAGGAGCCCCTCCTCAACGAGGAGCCGACCGAGGAAGATACCGAAATCGCCGCCCTGCTGCTCACCGAACTCGGCGCGGAAAAAATCGCCACGGCGCTGGCCCGCGTGCTTCGCGCCCGCCTGCCGGAGGCCGAGGACGTCGTCGATCCCGGCTTCGCCCCCGAGCGGCGCGGCCCGCGTGAATTCGACCCCGGCCCCCCCGGCAAAGGCGCGCGCTCCCACAAGGAGCCGATGCCCGACGCCGTGTGGTTCCGGCTCGACATCGGCCGCACCAAGAACGCCGACCCGAAATGGCTGCTGCCCATGCTGTGCCGCAAGGGCGGGTTGAACCGCGCCGATATCGGCGCCATCCGCATTTTCCCCACCGACACCAAGGTCGAGATCGCCTCCAGCGCGGCCGGGAGTTTTCTCAAAAACATGCGCCGCCCCGGCCCCGACCAGATCACGGTGGAGCGGGTCGACGGCGGCGGCGACGCCGAACCGCCGAAAAAGCCGAAGAAGAAAAAGGACAAGCCCAGGAGCGATTGAGGCTTCGGGGCGTATAGCTCACGCCGCCAGCGCGGCGGCGGCGGCGAGGCGCGGCGGCAGGACAGCGAGCGGTTGGACGAATTGCGCGCCGACCCTCTTGCCGGTCGCCCAGACGATTTTCGCCGGCAGCCGCGCGCCCTCGACGGTGACCACGACGAGTTGACCCTCCACCAGACCGTAGGCGTTGGCGAGCCCGAATCCCTCCAGGCTGATGTCTTCGAGAACGGTCAATTCGCGGCGCCCTGAAAACTCCAGCGAGGCTTCCACATGCACGCTCTGGCGCAGGGCGCGGCGTCGCTGGTCCAGATCGAGTTTCATCGCTTCGACAAAACGGGTCATGGCCCCGGCGATTTGCGCGGCGTTATGCGCCAGCTTTTCCGAGGCGCTGGCGACATCGGCCGCCTCGGCGTCTGTCCCGGTCGCGACATGGGTCACCGCCCGCACATTCGCCGCCGCCGCTTCGCTGCGCTCGGCGGCCAGGGTGACATTGCCCGAGATTTCTCGCGTCGCTTCCTGCTGCTGCGTCACCGCTTCGGCGATGGTCAAAGTCAGTTCGCGGATCGAGCCCATCTTGTCATTGATATCGCGGATGGCGTTGACGGCGGCGCCCGTCGCCGCTTGCACATGGGAGACCTGTTCGACGATTTCGTCCACCGCCTTGCCGGTCTGCTCGGACAGGCCCTTCACCTCGCCGGCGACGACGGCGAAACCCCGTCCCGCCTCGCCCGCCCGCGCCGCCTCGATGGTGGCGTTGAGCGCCAGCAGGTTGGTCCGCCCGGCGATGGCGCGGATCAGCCCCAGAATGGCGTCGATCTGCCGGGAGGATTGGGCCAGCCCCACCATGTCGGCGTCGGTCCGCGCCGCCGCCTCGGCGGTCGCATCGACGATCTCCCTCGCCCGATGGGCGACCGAGGCGATCTCGCGGATCGAGGCTTCCAGCTCCACCGTCGCGGCGGCCACGGCCTGGGAATTCTGCGCCGCGCCGACGCTGCGCCTCGGCGGCGTGCTGCGCGTCATTCTTGACGCTGGCTGCGCCCTTGTTCAGCGAATTCGAGGCTTGCCGCATGGCGTCGATCTGCTTGCCCAACTCCGTCACCGATTGGACGACGGCTTCGTTGAAATCCCGCACCTCACGCTGCAAATGGTCCTGCCGCCGCTTTTCCGCATCGCGCGCCTCGCCTTCGGCGGCGGTGAGCCGCAGGCGGTCATGCTCATTGCACAGGAAAATCTCGCACGCCCGGCTCATATCGCCGATTTCGTCGCCGCGATCGAGATTGGCGATATGGTCCGGCAGATCGCCCCCCGCCATGCGGCTCATCGACTCGGTGATGGCGCAAACCGGGCCGACGATGAATTTCTGCACCCCCAGCAAGGCGATCAGGGTTGCCGCCAAAGCCGATGCGGCAAACAGCGCCATCAGCAGGGACATGAGCCGGTCCTGCTTCGCGGCATAGGCTTCGGTCTCCGCCGTCAGGCGATTGGTTTCGGTCACCAGTTCGTCCACCTTGGCGCGATGGCGGGCGTAGATGTCCGACAAGGCGCGATAGGAGACCGCCGCCGCCGCCGTATCGCCGCTCTGCAACTGCGGCAGCAGCCGGTCAAAAACCTCGCTCCAGAAAGCGCGCGCCGGCGCGTCCACGCCATTCAGCAGCAGGTCGCGCACCTTGGGATCGAGATCCTGCGCCGCCCAATAGTCATGGCGTTCGTCGTAATCCTTGCGCAATTGCGTCAGCCGCTGCGCATGCGCCTCCGCCTGTCCGGGCGCCTGCACAGCGAGCGTCGCCTCCAGAAAGGCCTCGATCAGATATTCCGGCGGCGGCAAGATGTCGGCGACAAGGTCCTTTTCCTGAACGACCTGCTTGTAGACCGGCCCGCCAACCTTGAGCTGGCTGAAGCTGAAATAGGACGCCCCCGAACTGAGGGCGCAGCCGAAAATCATGACGGCGGCGACAAGCTTGGCGGCAAGCGAAATTCGAAGGTGGGGTCGGCGCATCGGCGGGCCTTTTCGGCAAGGGATTGCCGCACCATGCCCCCTTCCGCTTGCCTGAGGCTTTCGCTACGCGGTCACGAAAATCTCACTCTTCGCCAGAATCGGCGTCCGGCAGGTCGGCCGCCAGCGCTTCGTCGGGCGGCTCGTCCAGCGGCTCCTCGTCATCGGCCAGAGCCGAATCGTCGCGCGGCTGCGGCACGCCGAAAGCCTTGCGGCAAGCGGCCGTCGAACAGCCCGGCGCCCTTGAGTTCATCGAGGCCGGGCAAGTCGGAAATCTGCTCCAGTCCGAAATGGACCAAAAACTTTTCCGTCGTGCCGTAAGTCACCGGCCGTCCCGGCGCGCGGCGGCGCCCGCGCAGGCGGACCCAGCCGGTTTCAAGCAGCACGTCCATGGTGCCCTTGGACAGGGCGACGCCGCGAATATCCTCGACTTCGGCGCGGGTGACCGGCTGGTGATAGGCGACGATCGACAGGGTTTCCAAAGCGGCGCGCGAAAGCTTGCGCGGCTCGACCCGCTCGCGTTGCAACACCCAGGCGAGATCGGGGGCGGTGCGAAAAAACCATTTCTTGCCGACCCGCGCCAGATTGACGCCGCGCGAAAAATAATCCGCCTTGAGAAAGGCCAGAGCCGCGGCCAGATCGGCGCCTTGCGGCAGGCGCCGGGCCATTTCCTCTTCGCTCAGAGGCTCGGTCGCGGCGAAGATCAGCGCCTCGCACAAGCGCATGCATTCGCGCTGCGCCTCGTCGGGTTTTGCACGGGCGACATGATCGAGGGCGTCCTGCGCCGCGAGATCGAACAGGGCTTTCTGTCGTCGGCCATGTTGCTCCATCGCCGGTAAGCTCGCGCCGTCATTCCGCGGCGAGCGGCGCGGCGGCTCGCTCCTTGCGCCGCACCCACAGGGGCGCGAAGGCGCGGTCCTGCCGCAGGTCGATCAGCCCTTCCTTGCACCATTTCCAGCGAGGCGGAAAAGGTCGAAGCGCGGACGGTGCGCGCCTGCGCGGGCGTCGCCAGCCATTCGATCAGGTAATCGTCGAGCGCGGTCCATTCCATCGCCATGCCGACGATCCGCTCCAGTGCGCTCGCGCGCCTCGGCCAGCGACCAGACCTCCCGGCACTTGAAGGACACGCAGCGACAGGGCCTGTTTCTGCCGCTGCCGCGCATAGGCGGCGAGCAGATCGTAGAGGCTGGCCTGATAGAGCGGCGCATTGACGAGTTCGAGTCCTTCCGGCGCGCCGCGCGAAAAAACGTCAAGGCCCTGTTGCGGGCGCCGCATCAGCTGTTCCGCCGCCACGCGGATCGCCTGCAAACGACGCAGCCGCAGGGCGAGGCTGGCGGCGAGTTCGCTCGCGTCGGGCTCGGCGCCCTTGGGCGGGGCCGGCAGCAGCAGGCGCGACTTCAGATAGGCGAGCCACGCCGCCATGACGAGATAATCGGCGGCCAGCTCCAGCCGCACCCGCCGCGCCGCCTCGATGAATTCGAGATATTGCTCGGCGAGCGCGAGAATGGAAATGCGGGCCAGATCGACTTTCTGGCGCCGCGCCAGTTCGAGCAGGAGATCGAGCGGGCCTTCATAGCCATCGACATCGACGCGAAAATCCATGTCATCGCGGGACGAGCCCTCGAAACGCGCGAATTCGGTATCTTCGTCGTTGTCGCGCTGCTGCATCCTCGCGCCATCCTCCCAGCGAAATCAGCGAATCCCAGCGTGGAAGACTCAGGCCAAAGTCGCAAGCGCTGACGCCAATTCCTTGCGGGCGTCCACAGGATCGAAGGGCGCCGCCCGCCGGAATTCCTCGGCGACGCGGGCGCGGGCGCGCTCCACCCGGGCCAACGCCGGCCCGGCGAGCAGCGGCGCGGCCAGCGCCACTGCGGCGGCTTCGGTCAAATCGCCATTGCAATGCAGAGCCAGATCGAGGCCGGCGGCGAAAGCCCGCGTCGAGCGTTCGAAAAAGCTGCCGCCGAGCGCCTTCATCGACAGGTCGTCGCTCATCAGCACTCCGTCGAAACCGATGCGAGCCGCGGATGGTGTCCTCGACCACGGCGCGCGAATGGGTGCCCGGCTGGAGAGGATCGAGCGCCTCATAGACCACATGCGCCGTCATCGCGGCCGGGAGGTCGGCGTTGACCCGGAAAGGCGCGAAATCCCGCTGCAAATCTTCGCGCGACGCGGTTACGCGCGGCAATTCGAGGTGGCTGTCGGCCAGGGCGCGGCCGTGGCCGGGAATATGCTTCATCACCGGCATGACGCCGCCGGCCATCAGGCCGAAAGCGGCGGCCCGCCCCAGACGCGCCGCATCGGCCGGATGATCGGCATAGGCGCGGTCGCCGATGATTTTATGGGCGCCCGGCGCGGGGACGTCGAGAACCGGCAGGCAATCGACGTCTATCCCCAATACGCGCAGATCCTCGGCGATCAGCCGCGCGGAAAAAGCCGCCAGCTTTTCGTCCGCTCCCGGGATTTGACCGAAAGCGGCGGCGGGCGGATAGACCGGCCAATGCGGCGAGCTCAGGCGCTGGACCCGGCCGCCTTCCTGATCGACCAGCACGGCGGCGTCTTCGCCGAGCAGGTCGCGGAAGGACTCGGTCAGCGCCCGCACCTGATCCGGCGTGTCGATATTGCGCCGGAACAGGATCAGACCCCAGGGCCGCGCCTCGGTGAAGAAGGCGCGCTCGCCCGGCCGTCAGCTCCAAGCCGGACGCATCCGGCGATAAAGGCCCTGAAGCTCATGCCGGCATCACGTCCGGCATCAGTTTTTCGCGACGAAACATGAGCCGCCCTGCCCCTTGATCGCCGTGCACATTTCCTTGGCCGTCGCTTCAGTCAGATGGCCGACGCGGACCCGGTAGACCGTCTTGTCGCCGACCTTGGCCTGAGCGAAGGAAGCCTGATGCCCCTTCAAAGCGCTGGCGTATTTGGCGGAAAGCCTGGTTGCGGCGGCGCGCGCCTCGGCTTCCACCGGCGAACCGGAAAGCTGGACCGCGTAACCGCCGGCCCCGGCGGCTTCCGGCGCGGGCTTGGCCGCTGCAGGACTGATTGCCGCCGTTTTGACCGGCGCAGGCTTGGCCGCAACCGGCTTGGCAGGGGTGGTCGTCGCAGCTTTGGCGGCGCCGTCGGCTTGGGCTGGGCGGAGCAGCCGTCGGCTTGGGCTGGGCGGCGCGTCGCGGTCGCGGCGCTGTCGTCGGCTTGGGCTGGGCGGCGCCTGTCGTCGGCGCGGTTGCCGGGAAGCCGCCCGCCATGCTTGGCAGGCCGCGCGCCAGTTGCGGACGCGCGTCGGGCGCTTGGATCACGCTGCCGTCGGCGCGCACCGCCACGGTCTTGACCTTTTTCGGAGCGGGGAAAGGCGAATCGTTCTGGGCGCTGGGCGCGGGGGCGGCGGGAACCGGCGCCGGCGCATTGGCGCGCGCCAGACCACCCGCGCGGCCTTGGCGGTCGCGCCGAGATCGGCCGGCTGTTCTTCGCCGCCGACCATTTTCGCCCCGTTGGCGTGGTCCTTGCGGTCGAACAGCGTCTCGTTCTTGGCGACGGCCTCCTCGGTCTGGTCGGGCTTGACCCGGGCCGGATCGGTGTCGGCCTTGATGGTCACCACGTCCTGCGCGCCGGTCTTGCCGCGCAGGGCCAAGGTGCCGCCGATGCCCAGCACGCCAAGCGCGAGGACCGCAGCCATGCCGTAAAAAATCTTCTTGCGTCCGGCGGGCGGCGGAGCATTTTCCGCGCGGGGTTCGGGCTCGTCGTCGCCAGCCGACCGGCCGCAGCTGGTTGCTCCCTGTCAGGGATCCAGTTCGGATCGGCGTCCTCGTAAGGCAGGGGCTCGGAAGCATAATGCGTCGCCTCGGACGACCGGGACGCCTCGGCGGCCTGCGGCGCGAGATGGCGATAAGCGGCCTCATCGTCAAAATAGGGTTCGTGCGGCGCTTGCAGCGGCTGCGGCGCAGCGGCGGATGCGGAGGATGTCCGGCCTCGGCCCTGGTGTCGGCGATCGCCGCCTGGGCGCGGAACAAAGCCTCGAAAGGATCAGAGCCGTTCCTGGCGTTGTCGCCGCCGACGAGGCGCGCAAGTTCGGCCAGAGGATCGGCATTCCGCGCATCGGCGTTTCGCGCAACGGCTTGCGGCCGCGCCTGGCGCGGCTGCGGCTCTGGCCCGGCGGCGCGAAGCCGACGTTCGAACTCGTCCAGATCTATTTCCGGCCGAAACTTGGCGGCATACTCACCCATGGCGCACCCTCACTCACGCAATGCTCCGGAAAGAGGGACCCGCCGATCAGCTAGTCTTGCGCCATAGTCAGCGCATCTCTTTCGGAGCGTTTACACCCAAAACCGACAATCCGGACGCCAGAATTGCTATTAACCCCGTTACGAGGGCCAGCCTGGCGCAGGTCAAATCTCGACTATCTTGATTAACAAAGCGTAATTGTGGCTGATCTTTGCCGCGATTCCAGTGAGAATGGAAAAAACTCGCCAATTCGTGCAGGTAAAAAGCCAGACGATGCGGCTCATGCGCCGCCGCAGCGCTTTCGATAACGCGAGGATATTGCGCCATTAAACCTAACAGGCTCAGTTCGCTTTCGTCCGACAGCAGCGCGAGGTCGGCCGCCGCCAGCCTCGTCGCCGAAAGATCGAGATCGGGAAAAGCTGCCAGCGCCTGCCGCAAAACCGATTGGGCGCGGGCGTGAGCGTATTGCACGTAAAAGACCGGGTTATCCTTGGATTGCTCGATCACCCGGGCGAGATCGAACTCCAGTGGCGCGTCATTCTTGCGATAAAGCATCATGAAGCGCACGGCGTCGACGCCGACTTCGTCCACCACTTCGCGCAACGTCACGAAGTCGCCTGAACGCTTGGACATCTTGACCGGCTCGCCGCCGCGCATCAGCTTGACCATCTGGCACAGCTTGACGTCGAGCGCGCATTTGCCGTCGGACAAGGCCTTAACGGCGGCGCTCATCCGCTTCACATAGCCGCCATGATCGGCGCCCCAGACGTCGACCAGCACGTCATAGCCGGCCTCGATTTTTTTCCGGTGATAGGCGATATCGGAGGCGAAATAGGTGAAGGCGCCGTCGGATTTCTTGAGCGGCCGGTCGACATCGTCGCCGAAATCGGTGGACTTGAACAGGGTCTGCTCGCGATCCTCCCAATCCTCCGGCAATTGGCCCTTGGGCGGCGGCAGCCGGCCTTCATAGACCAGGCCCTTGGCCCGCAAATCGGCGATGGCGACATCCACGTCGGAAAGGCCATCATGCTTTTCATGCAGCGAGCGCTCGGAGAAAAAAACTTCATGGGTGATGTTGAGCGCGGCCAGATCGTCGCGGATCATCGCCATCATCGCGTCGATCGCGGCGGCGCGCACCGGCGCGAGCCAGTCGGCTTCCGGCAGATCCCTGAACGAGGCGCCGTATTTTTCCGCCAGCGCCGCGCCGGCCGGCTTGAGGTAATCGCCGGGATAAAGCCCTTCGGGAATGGTCACCGTCTCGCCCAGGGCCTCGCGGTAACGCAAGAACGCCGAGCGCGCCAGTACATCGACCTGCGCGCCCGCGTCATTGATATAATATTCGCGCGTCACCTCGGCGCCCGCGAATTCGAGCAGCCCGGCCAGGGCGTCGCCGAACACCGCGCCGCGCCCATGGCCGACATGCATCGGCCCGGTCGGATTGGCCGAGACAAACTCGACGTTGACTTTTTGCGGCGCCACACGACCTGCGGCGCCGCGGCCGAAATCCGCTCCCTCGACCAGGATGACGCGGAGAAGATCGGCGAACACACGCGGCTTCAGGCGAATGTTCAGAAAGCCCGGCCCCGCCACTTCGGCCTGATCGACATCCGGCTCCTGGGTCAGATCATAGGCCAGTTCGGTGGCGAGTTGCCGGGGGTTGGCATAGAAGCTCTTGACGTCCCGGGCGTAAACCATGGCGGCGTTGCAGGCCAGATCGCCCATGCTCGGATCGCGCGGCGGCTCGACGACGAAACGCGTCAAATCCAGGCGCGGCAGCCGTCCTTCCTTGCCATACCGGTCGAGAATGGCGGCGATGCGAGCGTGGAATTCGGCGAAAATATTCATTTGGCGGTCCTGAAGACAATTTGCTTCGCCGGGCTAACCCAAATCGTCGGCGTCGTCAAAGAGTTCCGCCTTTTTGCGCCTACGGAACCTTTGGAAGCGCTGCTGCATTTTCCAATGCGGCTTCCCATTTCAACGCAAGGACGCCGCCGGTAATATTTCGGCAAGACATTGCGCGCAGCCTTGCTAGTTCGAGCCGCCGCGGGAACGGGTCCCGCGGCGAAGCCTTCTACTTCGGCGGGGGGCCGGCCCATGTTCGGTTTTAATTGGAAGACGCTGGAAAAATCCGGTGACTCGTTGTCGGCGGCCAATGACGGCGGCGCGATCCCGCTGCCGGCGCGACGGCCGCGCATCGGCCTGGCGCTGGGCTCCGGCGCCGCGCGCGGCTGGTCGCATATCGGCGTCCTTCAGGAGTTGCAGGCGCGAAAAATCCCGATCGACGTCGTCGCCGGCGCCTCGATCGGCGCGGTGGTCGGCGGCTGCTTTGCCGGCGGCCGGTTGGACGCCCTGGAGACTTTCGCGCTGTCCCTGACCAAACGGCGGGTGTTCTCGCTGATGGACGTCGCCTTTTCGGGCGTCGGCGTCATAAGCGGCGGCAAGCTGCGCGACGAACTGGCGCGCGAACTGGCCGGAAGGCAAATCGAGGGGCTGCCGATCGGCTTTCGGCGCGGTCGCGACCGAAATCGGCTCCGGCCATGAGGTCTGGCTGCGACGCGGCGATCTCGTGCAGGCGATCCGCGCCTCCTACGCCATGCCGGGAATTTTCGAACCCGTGCGAATTGACAATCGCTGGCTGTTTGACGGCGCGCTGGTCAATCCGGTGCCTGTGACCCTGTGCCGCGCCATGGGGGCCGAACTGGTCATCGCGGTCAATCTGGTCGGAGACACCTCCTATCGCGGCGCCCTCATCGCCGACGCGAGCCAGCCGGAAAACCCGCGCGGAAAACGACGAAACCAGCGCCAACAGCGAAGCGCGGCAATTGCGTCGCCAGTTCGGACGCGGCGCCAATGGCGCGCCGGGGATCGCCGCCGCGATGCTCGACGCCTTCAACATCACCCAGGACCGCATCGCGCGCTCGCGCCTCGCGGGCGACCCCCCGGACGTGGTGATCAACGCCCGCTTGTCAAAGATTGGCCTGTTCGAATTTCATCGCGCCGACGAGTTGATCGCCATCGGCCGCGAGGCGGCGCGGCGCGCGCTGAATGAAATCGCCGAGGTCGCCGCGATTGAAGCTCAGCTCCATGGCGGCCCGCCCGCCCGCGCCCTGACGCAAGACCTCGCCTGACGCAAAAACCCCGCCGGCGGGCCTGCCGGCGGGGTTTGTTTTTGCAGCAGCGCGCCGCCGCTGTCAGGCGGTGGCGATATAGTCGCGCATGGCGCGGCTTTCGGATTCGACCATCGCCAGCCGATGCTTGACCACGTCTCCGATCGAGACGACGCCCACAAGACGGCCATCTCTGGATGACCGGCAGATGGCGGAAGCGTCCCGAGGTCATATGCTCCATCACATGATCGATCGGTTCCTCCATGGTCGTGGTGACGACCTTGCTGGTCATGTGCTTGGACACGGATTCCTTCAAGACCTCGACGCCATGGCGACCGATCGCGCGCACGATGTCACGCTCCGATAGAATGCCCAGGACTTCGCCGTCGCCACCGGTGACGATCACGGCGCCTATGCCCTTTTCGGCAAGCACATTGGCCACTTCCAGCAAGGTGCGGTGGGGTTGGGTCGTGGTCACGTCGCGACCCTTGGCAGCGAGAATCAAGGCTACAGTCATAAGGCTCCTCCCGTTACGCGGGCACGTTGTTATTACTTGCGGCGCGTTTGTCCGCCGTCACGATTGCCCGTCATTGACTGTAAAGATGCGCCGGTTCGAGAAAATGCGCAAGCTGACCAGAGGTTTAAGCTTTGCGCCTTTGGTCGAACAGCGGGGCCAGCAAAATGCCGACGAGAAAGCCGCCGATATGCGCCTCCCATGCGACCGGCGCGTTTGAAAAGCCCACGCTCTGGCCGCCGACGCCGCTGAGCAGATTGATCGCAAACCAGAAGCCGACGAAAGCCAGGGCCTGGCGATTGGCCAGCATCTCGCGCAGCCCCTCCATGGGCGGCGCCTGCTGGCTTTGCCCGTAAAAGTTCGGCGCGTCGCGGAAAAACACGCCCGGCTGAAAGACGAAGCGCGCAGCGGCCCCGGTATAGGCCGAAATGGCGGCCGAAGCGCCCACCATGGGCGCCAGTTCGGTCAGATGGAGGACGAGATAAAAAAGGCGCCGCCGATGGCTCCAAGCGCGCCCAGCAATAAAAAGCGCGGCGTGCCGAAGCGTCGCGCCACCGGCGAGCCGAAGGCGGCGAACCAGACGCCATTCAACGCCAGATGCGTCCAGTTCCCATGCAGAAAAGCATAGCTCAGCGGGGTGATCCAGAGATTGCGCGGCGAACCATAGGTCAGGAAGAACTGCCCGATCTCAGCTTCCATCTCCGAACCGCGGGCGACCTCGGTCAGATGATCGACGACGGCGCGCTGATCGAACAGAAAG
>CAWFBN010000061.1:0-21471 GCA_963813955.1 uncultured Alphaproteobacteria bacterium
CCAAATCGCGCCGGCGTGAAGCCGTAAAGCGCGACCATTTGCAGATCGGTCTCGGGCGAAAGCGCCATGCGCACAGCCTAAATCACGGTCATCGCCGCCAGCAGGAGCATGACGACGCGGGGAATGTTGAAAATCGGCTCGCGGGATCCCTCGCGCATGTCGGCAAAACTCTCTCGTTGCGTTGCTGTTTCCGACGGCTTCGCACGCCGAAATCCTGTCATGATCACTTAGGCCAAACGCGCGCATAAAACAACAAATAGAACACCTGAGGGGCGCCCATGATGCCGGCCCGCTCAAGTCCGGCGCAGGGTGACGGCGCTCACAATGCAAGTGGTGAATTAAGGTTAAGTGTAGACATGAATTTAATTACAATTTTAATGACCGCTGCGACCGTCAAAATCCGTAAACTTTAGTTTGCATTATTGATTGCCGGTGGTGATTACCTAAGGTAGCTATTTCCCATGGCGACAAAACAGCCTTGAACACTCGGTCAACCAACATCAAAACATCCGGACGGATCGCATAAATGAGACAGCCGGCGACCCTCGAACTTTATAGCTACTGAATCTTTTGCGCGGCGCCCGGCTTTCGCCCGAGCGCGAAGAGGTCGATCCCCTGGCGATCCGCCATATTCTTGCCGACACCATGATGCTGGAAGCCGACGAGGCCCGGACCTTTCCAATGCGTATTTCCGGCACCCGCCTGAATGCGCTGTTTCTCGGCGAGCAGAAAGACCGCGCCTTCATCGACCTGTTTGCTCCGGCCGAACGTCCGTCCGCCGCCGCCATGATCCTGTCGATGCTCAATGGCGCGCGGCCCGTCGTCGCCACCCTCACCGCCGCGCCGCAGGGAGACGAACCGGCGACGCTGGAGCTTTTGCTGCTGCCCTTGCGCCATCGCGGCAAAGGGAAGGCGCGCATTCTCGGCGCCCTCTCGCCCATCGCCAGTCCGTCCTGGCTCGGCCTGCGTCCGGCCCCTTGCCTGCGCATGATCTCCATGCGCTTCGTCGAGGAACCGCCACTGCCAGACACGCCGGAACACTTGGCGGCCCGCATAAGCGCCCGCCGGCGCGGGTTGTTCGTCATCCCCGGCGGCCGCTCCGCCTGAGGCCGCGACGCGCAAAGAGCCTGCATTTTTCGCCTGACCTGAACCAAAGTCGTCATTGCGAGCGAAGCGAAGCAATCCACCCTGGCCACGACCGCAAGCCATGGATTGCTTCGCTTCGCTCGCAATGACGGCGGGGCCAGATCAGCGAGTGGAGGCCCCGATCTGATCCAATCAGATCGGATCGGAAAAGACTCTAGCCGATCTTTTTCAATCCGGCGGTGTAGCGGCGGCTGTTTTCGACATAATGCCGGGCGCTGTTGAGCAGGTTCGTCGCCACCGATGGATCGAGCTGCTTGGTGACCTTGGCCGGCGCGCCGACGATCTGCGAATAATCGGGATATTCGCGGTTTTCCGGGATCAGCGCATTGGCGCCGACAATGCAATACTTGCCGATCCTGGCGCCATTCAGAATGGTCGCGCCCATGCCGATCAGGCTGCCCTCGCCGATGGCGCAGCCATGCAGGATCACGCTATGGCCGACCGTCACGTCGGGGCCGATGGTCAGCGGCGATCCCATGTCGGTGTGCAGGACCGAACCGTCCTGGATATTGCTGCGCGCGCCGATGTCGATCCATTCATTGTCGCCGCGAAGCGTCGCGCCGAACCACACATTGGCGTCCTCGCCCAGCCGCACCCGGCCGATGAGGTTGGCGTCGGGCGCGATGAAATAGCGGCCCTCCTCCGGCAGTTCCGGCGCGACGCCGTCGAGCGAATAGAGTGTCATGAAAATTCCTTGTTTCTTACGCGCTTTCCTTGAAAACGCTATGCGTCACAAATCTTCGAGATCGAAATCGAGAATCGCCATTTGGAGGGTGAAGGTCTTGGCCTTGGGGTCGTCGGCGGAAATGATGCCGAGGAAATCGTCGCCGTTATTGAGTTCGACCGAATCGGTCTTTTTCAACCGCGCCGCGACGGTCAATTCGTCATTGTCGAACAGGCGGCGCAGGTAGTCCTGCAAGACCGGGCGTTCGACCGGAATTTTCATGGCGAAGGAAAAGGAGCGGTCGCCGTCCTCGTCATCGACGGCGATCGTGCCGATCGCCCGCTCGCCGAAATGCACCACGGCCTGCTCGACATTTTTGGGATCGAGTCCAACCTTGATGTCGGGCGCGCTGAAGGATTTACGCAGGAATTCCTGCAATTTGCGCAATTCACTCTTGTCCAAGACCCGTCTCCATCCATTGTCTGGGGTAGGCTTGCCAAAAACCGGCCCCGGGCGCAAGGGCGGAAAAAATAACGGGGAAAAAAGAAAAGTTTAGTCCTTGCCGACTTGGACCCGAGAATCTGGTCCATTTCGCGCGCCGGTTCGGCGCAGCCCGAAGCGCCGACGATCCGCGCGGGGACGCCCGCCACCGTGACATTGGGCGGCACCGCCTTCAGCACCACCGAACCGGCGGCGATGCGCGAGCAATGGCCGATTTCGATATTGCCGATGATTTTCGCCCCGCGCCGATCAGCACGCCATGGCGGATTTTCGGATGGCGGTCGCCGCGTTCATGGCCGGTGCCGCCCAGCGTCACGCTATGCAGGATCGACACGTCATCCTCGACAACCGCCGTCGCGCCGACCACAAGGCCGGTGGCGTGATCGAGGAAAACGCCCTTGCCGATGCGCGCGGCGGGATTGATGTCGGTCTGGAACACCGACGACGAGCGGCTTTGCAGGTAAAGCGCGAAATCCTTCCGCCCGTCCTGCCAGCAGCGCATGCGCCAGCCGGTGCGTTTGCAGGGCGTGGAATCCCTTGAAATAGAGCAAGGGCTCGATAAAGCGCTGGCAGGCGGGATCGCGGTCGGCGACAGCGAGAAGATCGGCGCGGATGGCCACGCCGATGGCGAGTATCGCGGTCGGCAAGATCGAGAAAAGCCTGGCGGATGATGTCGCCGGGAAGATCGGTATGGGCAAGGCGCGTCGCCAGCCTGTGACCGACCGCCTGCTCCAGCGTCGCATGGTTGAGCACGCTGGCGGCGAGAAAACCGCCGAGTTCCGGCTCGCGCCGCAAGGCCGCCTCCGCCTCGACGCGGATTTGCGTAAGACCGGATCGGGATCATTGTGATGCAGCGGCCGCACCTTGCCCATGGACGCCATTGCATTTCTCCTGCCGCGCAAATGATTTTCCACTTATCTAGCACGAAAACGCGCCGCCAGCGCGGTCT
This sequence comes from uncultured Alphaproteobacteria bacterium, assembly GCA_963813955.1. Taxonomy (GTDB): domain Bacteria; phylum Pseudomonadota; class Alphaproteobacteria; order Rhizobiales; family Beijerinckiaceae; genus Rhodoblastus. The sequence continues at coordinate 3,261 of CAWFBN010000061.1, forward strand.
TCTGCTGATAATCGTCAACCAGGCAAGTCGGCCAGAAACGCCAGCACGCCCTGCTTGTAGACCTTGTCGCCCACCGCGCGATTATGGTCGCGGCCCGGAATGACCAGAGCGGCGGCGTTTGGCATCAGCTTGGCCAGACCTGCCGCGTCGCCCGCCACATCATCCTCGGAGCCGACGCAGACCAGGGTCGGCGCCGTGATCGCGCCAACCTCCGCTTCGCTCATGGCGTGGCGGGAGCCGCGCATGCAGGCGGCCAGCGCCCGCAGGTCGCTTTTGGTCGCCTCGGCGAAAGCGCGAAACATGCGCTGCATCGGATCGGTCAGGCTCGCCAACGACTCCGCCTCCATGGCGTCAGCTATGCCGATGGGCAAGCCGGCGCCATCCACGAGATGGACGCCCAGCCCCCCGAAGACAAGCCCCCGCAGTCTTGAAGGCGCGGCGACCGCCAGATGCGCGGCGATGCGGGCGCCCATCGAATAGCCCATGACATCGGCGCGTTCGATATCGAGATGATCGAGCAGGTTGGCGGCGTCGCGCGCCATGATCCACGGCGTATATTGGGCTGGATCATAAAGTTTTTCGCTGCGCCCGTGGCCACGATTGTCGAACACGATGGTTCTGCGCCCGGCCTTGGTCAGCGTTTTCACCCATTGGGGAAACAGCCAGTTGACGCCGTGATTGGAGGCGAAACCATGGATGAGCAGGATCGGCTGGCCGAGGTCCGGCCCTTCCGGCGCGAAATCGAGATAGGCGAGGCGAACCCCGTCCGAAGAAAATTCCTGCATGGATGTTCCTATTGGCGCAGCTTACCAGCGCAGCCAGCGCCCGCCGGCGAACCAGCCCAGCGTCACGACGAGCATCGTCGCCAGCATATACCAGACAGCCAGGAAAAAGGGCGAATCATCCGGACAATTCATGGCGTAGAGCGTCGCGGCCAGCCCGGCCGAGGCGAAACCCGCCGCCGCCCCGGCGCGGCGGGGGTCGCTCGGCGCCGCCTGTTTGAGCGCGAGAAACAGTCCGGCAAGAGGCGCCAGCGCCATCAGCGGCACCAAAGTCAGGCAATGCATGGCGTTATGGCCGATCATCCGCGCCGCCCATTGATCCTGCGGAACGAGGAAAAATTCCGCGAGGCAAGCCAGCGCCAGCAGCGCCGGCGCCAACCAGATTGCGCGCGGCGCCCCGCCGAGGATTGCGACTGGCCGCGCCAGCCGATAGGCCAGCGCCAGACCGCTGGCCGCCATGGTCAGGGTGAAGACGAATTTGAACAGGAAACGCGGCTGGTCGAGCGAGGCGAAAAACGTGTGGCGCACGCCGAGAAAGGCAAAAAAGCCGACGGCGGAAACCAGAAAACCGGCCGAAAGATCGCGCGTGAAGGCGCGCTCGATGGGGGGCGCCTTGGTGTCGTTATCCGCCGCCAGCGCGGCGATGAGATCGTCGGTCTTCATGGGGTCGTCTTCATGAATTTGACTTGCGATAAAGTTCGGCCAAAGCCTTGAGGCCACGATGCACGGAAACGCGCAAGGCCCCTTGCGTGACCCCTAGCTTGACTGCCGCGACAGCAAGGCTCTCGCCGCGAATCGACACCGCCTCGATGGCCTCGCGCTGCTTGCCGCTCAGCTCGCCGAGCAGGCGCAAGGCGCCCTGCTTCTCCTGCTCGCGTTCGTAAAACTCGGTCTCGGGCGGCGAGGCCAGACTATTTTCGAAATCGGCAATGTCGGATTCCGCCCGGCGCCCGCGCCGCCGCGCCGCGTCGATGATCTTGTTGCGGGCGATGACGGCGATCCACGGCATCAGGCTTTGCGCCGGGTCCCAGGTGTGACGCTTGAGATGAATGGCCAAAAGGGTTTCCTGCACCGCGTCCTCCGCCTCGCTCGGCGCAAGGCCGGCGCGCATGCACGCCTTGCGGCACAGATTGCGCAGATAGGGCGAAAGCTCGGTCAGCAAACGGCGATAGGCTTCCCCGTCGCCCGCCAACGCGGCGCGCATGGCCGCGCTCCATTCCCGATCCTGCGCCTTGATATCCGGCATTCATCACTCTGTTTCGCGCGAAGGCGGCAATTGTTACAACAAAAAACCCAAAAAGGGCGCCTGCCCGCCTTTATTTCTCAATGCAAAAAAACGCACCGGGCGTTTTTCAGGATGGCCCGCGCAAAGGGGCCTACCCAAAACAGCCGGCATTGATTATGGTCGCTGGAAAATACGCCGCTTCGCCCTGCAACCGGATCAAATTCATGTCGGACCACGCCATTCCGCATTTTCACAACCAGCCCGGCCTGCCTAAAATCTGGGTCGGCGCCAAGGAATTCATGTGCATTGGCGCGCTGCCGCCCTTCGACCATCCGCATGTCTACATCGACATGGGCGGCGACGCCGAGGCGATCTGCCCCTATTGCTCGACTCATTACATCTATGACGAAGCCTTGCATGGCCATGCCGATCCCGCGGAATGCGAATTGATCGTTCAGACCGCCTGAAAAAATTTCGCGGCGCGGGAGCGTAAGACGTGACTTCGGAACCCCCATTGTGAGCGCGCCCATCGTCATTGCCGGCGGCGGCGTCGGCGGAACTCACCGCCGCCCTCACCCTCGCCGCGATTGGCCGCGCCAGCACGGTTCTGGAGCGCGCCCCGGAGTTCCGCGAAGTCGGCGCCGGACTCCAGCTCGCGCCCAACGCCACCCGCATCCTGCGTGACATCGGCGTGCTGGAGTTGCTGACCGGCCTCGCCGTCGCGCCAAAATATATCCGCATCCGGCGGGGCGTCGATGGCGCCGATCTGGCGAAAATTTCGCTCGCCGAAGCCAAAAACCGCTATGGCGCGCCCTATCTCGCCATCCACCGCGCCGATCTGCTGTCGGCCCTGCTCGACCGCGCGCAAGAAAGCAGCCTGATCGAATTCGCCCGAATTCGACCTTGACCGGTTATATCGAGGACGAACGCGGCGTCGCCGTCACTTACAAAAACGGTGGCGAATACCGCCGCGCCGCCGGCGACGCGCTGATCGGCGCCGATGGCGTGCGCTCGATGGTGCGGTCGCGCATGTATGACATCGCCGTCGACAAGCCGTCCTATACCGGCCACACCGCCTGGCGGACCCTGCTTTCCGCCGCCGAACTGCCGGAGTTCATGCGTCTCCCCGTCGCCAATCTCTGGCTCGGCGAGCGGGCGCATATCGTCCATTATCCCTTGCGCGGCGGCTCCATCGTCAATGTCGTCGCCCTGGTCGAGGATTCCTGGCGCGGAAATGGCGAAAGCGGCGACCCGAATTTCTGGGACCATGAAGGCGACTGGAAGTTTCTGGCCAATCGCTTCAAGGATTGGTCGAAGGACGCGCATGAGGTGATCCGCCCCGGCAATTCGTGGCTGCGCTGGCCCTTGTTCGACCGCCCGCCGATTCCCTCATGGTCGCGCGGTCGCGTCGCGTTGCTCGGCGACGCCGCCCATCCCATGCTTGCCCTACCTCGCCCAGGGCGCGGCTCAGGCGATCGAGGACGCCAAGGTTTTGGCCGATTGCTTCGCCGCCGCGCCGGAATATCCTGCCAGCGCGCTGGAAAATTACTCCGCGGCGCGCATGGCGCGCGCCAGCCGCATTCAATCCGCCTCGCGCGCTCAAGGAACCAATCTATCACATGTCCGGCCTCAAGGCTTTTGCGCGCGACATGGTTTTGCGCGCATCGGGCTCCGCCCGGCTGCTGTCGCGGCAGGACTGGATTTACTCGGCTTGAAGCGGATGAGGCGTTCAGATCAACCGTGAGGCTAGGGTGAAACAGACGACATTCAACAAATCCGATTTCAAGCGTCTTGAATTGGTGGATGGTTCAACCAACGCACCGGGCGTAAGACTTGGCAACGTGGAGCGGCAGAAAAATAGAACGCCTCGACTCTGGCGGCGTCATGATCATCTATAATGCCGATGGTTGGGCAGTAAACGAGTTCCTCGACAACGCCAAACGTATAAATCCGCAAACTGGCGTTATCGAAGACATCCAGACCGACACACAATGCAAAATATCCGTGGTGATATTCAAACTGGGCGGGTTTTTTCGGTCTATTTTCGTCGCAAATTTCGCGTTGATCGCCTTGAATAAGCAAGTTTATATTGGCAGCGTCAGCCGCCGCACACTTGATGATATGTTACTGGCCGTAGGCGATGTCCTCAACAGGGATCAAATATTGCTGAAATCGACAGCCGACGCCATCGAAGCCGCAAAAAGCCCCGCACCATAAGAGCTGGTTCCCTTCTCCCCTTGCGGGAGAAGGGTGGCCCGAAGGGCCGGAGGAGGGGCTTCGGCGCGCAAGTTTATATTGGAAGCGTCAGCCGCCGCACCCTTGATGACATGGTACTGGCCGTAGGCGATGTCCTCAACAGGGATCAAATACTGCTGAAATCGACAGCCGACGCCATCGAAGCCGCCAAAAGCCCCGCACCATAGAGACTGCTGTTCCCTTCTCCCCTTGCGGGAGAAGGTGGCCCGAAGGGCCGGATAGGGGGCTTCGGCCAGCAAGCCCCCTCATCCGTCTCGCCTTCGGCGAGCCACCTTCTCCCGCAAGGGGAAAAGAGAAGAAAACTCACGCCGCGGACTGCAGGCCGCGCGGCTTCCGCCGCCGCGCGAATGGCGGCGATGTTGCGGCCGTAAACTTCCGGCGTATCGACCGAGCCGCCCTTGAACACCGCCGAGCCGGCCACCAGCGCATCCGCCCCCGCCGCCACCACCAGCGGCGCGGTTTCCGGGCGTGATGCCGCCGTCGATCTCGATATGGATCGGGCGGTCGCCGATCATGGCGCGCAATTGCCGCACTTTCTCCACCTGGCTGTGGATGAAGCTCTGGCCGCCGAAGCCGGGGTTGACCGTCATCACCAGAATGAGGTCGATGCGGTCGAGCACGAATTCGACGACGCTGGCTGGCGTCGAGGGGTTGAACGAAACGCCGGCCTTGGCGCCGAAGGACCGCACCAGTTGCAGCGAGCGGTCGAGATGCGCGCCCGCTTCGGCATGCACCGTGACGATATCGGCGCCGGCCTTCACAAAGGCTTCGATGTAGGGATCGACCGGCGCGATCATCAGATGAACGTCCATCACGCCACGGACATGCTTGCGCAACGCGGCGCAGGTGGCCGGGCCAAAGGTGATGTTGGGCACGAAATGTCCGTCCATCACATCGACATGCACCCAGTCGGCGCCCTGCGCCTCGATGGCGCGGCATTCGGCGCCGAAATTGGCGAAGTCGGCGGAGAGAATCGACGGCGCGATTTTTATGCTGCGATCGAAGGGTTTCATGGGTGTGATTCCGTTTTATGAGTCCGCCGTCATTGCGAGAAGCGCCGAAGCAATCCACTCTGCGGGCAATGGCGCCGGTGGATTGCTTCGCTCCGCTCGCAATGACGGCCGGGTTCGTTACGCGGCGACCTTGCCGAGCTTTTCGCGCCAGTTCGGGAACAGCTTGTCCGCGTCATGCGAAAAACTCTCGAAGGCGCGGGCGAATTCGCGATGGCTTTTGGCGAATTCGACCGGATCGGCGCTCTGTTTCCAGCATTGTTCAGCCTGACGCAGCGACAGAGCGCCAGCCGCGCCGCCGTCGATATGGCCGAAGGCGCCGCCGCCCGCCGTCATGATCAGGTTGGAATGGCCGAGGTTTTCGAAAAAGCCCGGCATTCTCAGGGCGTTCATGCCGCCGGAAATGATCGGCGTGGTCGGGTTCATGCCCAGCCATTCCTGATGGTAGAACGGCCCGTCGGCGCTGTCTTCGGTGATCATGTAGGCCATGTCCTTGTCGGCGGCCTCGCCTTCCATCTTGCCGTAACCCATGGTGCCGGTGTGGATGCCCGAGGCGCCTTGCAGACGCGCCATTTTCGACAGCACGAAGGCGGTATAGCCGCGCTTGGAATTCGGCGAGGTGACGGCGCCGTGCCCGGCGCGATGATAATGCAGATATTGCTTCGGGAAAGCGCGCCGCGCCGTGGTGATGGCGGCGGGACCGGCGACATAGCCATCGACCAGGAAGGCGATGTGGTCGGCGTTCTCGCCAAAGGTTTCGAGGATATATTCGCCGCGCGCCAGCATTTCGTAATGGTCGTCGGCGGTGATGTTGAAGGAGAACAGCTTGGCTTCGCCGGTCTTGTCCTGGGCGCGGCGCATGGCGTCATTGACCAGCGCGCACGGTTTCCTTGAACGGCGCGAACACCTGGTTGCCCTGCGGTTCGTCGTTCTTGATGAAATCGCCGCCGAGCCAGAAATCATAGCAGGCGTCGGCAAAGGGCTTCGGACGCAGGCCGAGTTTCGGCTTGATGATGGTGCCGACGATGAAGCCGCCATTCACCACCGGACGGCCGAGCACGCGCCACAGATCCTTGATGGTGGTCGACGGGCCGTCGAACAGTTTCAGATAGGCCGGCGGCACGTAGAAGTCGTGCATCTTGCCATATTCGACGTCGCCCATGCCCTGGTTGTTGCCGATGGTCAGGGTCAGGAAGGAGGCGATCATCGCGCGTCCGTCGATGACGTTGCGATCGAACAATTCGACCGGATAGGCGATCTTCATGATCTGGTTCGCTTCGTCGATCTCATAGACCAGCGCATCGACGCCGCGTGTAAAATCGTCGGTCGTGGAGACTTCGACATTGGTGCCGGTCGAGGATTCCGCCGCGAAATGCGCCGCCGTCTGGAGATAATCGCCAAAACCTTCCTTGGGCTTCATGATATAGGCGCACAGCACGTGCCTGCCGCCTGCGATCAGCTGCTTTTCGGTGAGGTTCAGATTGGCGTAGCGATCTGACTGGTCCATTTGTAGTTTCCATCCTTTGCGGCCGGCGCTGCGCGGCGGCGGTTGAAATCGAAATTTTACTTAGACCTGGGCGGGACGGCGCTCAAGCCGCCGCCTTGCGATCGCCACATGCGGATCGAGCGCGCCGCTGGCGTAAAGCTTGGCCATTTCGCTCATCGGCTTGACCTTGATATGCGCGGCCTGGCCGACGCAGCCGAAGGCCTCGAAGCGGTCGCGGCAGACGCTTGCTCATCGCGTCGATCGCCGGCTTCAGGAATTTGCGCGGATCGAATTCGGCTCGGTTTTTCTTGGCGACGCGGCGGAATTCGGCGGCGCCGGCGAGGCGCAGGTCGGTGTCGATATTGACCTTGCGCACGCCATGCTTGATGCCGCGCACGATCTCCTCGACCGGCACGCCATAGGTCTCGCGCATCTCGCCGCCATTCTCGTTGAACGATGGCGCGCCATTCCTCCGGCACCGACGACGAGCCGTGCATGACGATATGGGTGTTGGGCAGCTTGGCGTGGATCTTTTCGATCACGTCCATCGCCAGCACGTCGCTGGTCGGCTTGCGCGTGAATTTATAGGCGCCGTGCGAGGTGCCGATGGCCACCGCCAGCGCGTCGACCTTGGTGTCGGCGACGAAGCGCATGGCCTCGTCGGGATCGGTCAGCAGGCTGGCGCGATCGAGCTTGCCTTCGAAGCCGTGGCCGTCCTCGGCTTCGCCATGGCCGGTTTCGAGCGAGCCGAGGCAGCCGAGTTCGCCTTCGACCGAGGCGCCGACCATATGGGCCAGGCGCGTCGACTTCGGCGGTGATGGCGACGTTATAGGCGTAGTCGGCCGGGCGTCTTGCCGTCTTCCTTGAGCGAGCCGTCCATCATCACCGAGGTGAAGCCGTTCTGGATGGCGGAGAGACAGGTCGCGACGCGGTCGCCATGGTCCTGATGAATGCACAGCGGAATTTCCGGATAGGTCAATTCCAGCGCCTCCATCATCTTGGCGAGCATGATGTCGCCGGCATAAGCGCGGGCGCCGCGGCTCGCCTGGATGATGACCGGCGCGTTGCACGGCGCGCGCCGCCTCCATGATGGCGATGCCCTGCTCCATGTTGTTGATGTTGAAAGCCGGCACGCCATAGCTGCGTTCGGCGGCGCAATCCAGCAATTGCCTGAGTGTGATCCGGGCCATGTGTCTCTCCTCAAGCCAGCAGGGCTTTCGCGGCGGCGACGACGGCTTCCGCGGTGATGCCGAAATGTTTGAACAGTTCCGGCGCCGGCGCCGAAGCGCCGAAGCCAGTTCATGCCGACAAAGGCGCCGTTTTCGCCGATCCAGCGATCCCAGCCGAAGCGCAGGGCCGCCTCGACGCCGACACGCGGCGCCGTTCCGAGCACGGCGCGGCGATAGTCGGCGCTCTGCCGTTCGAACAATTCCCAGCAAGGCAGGGACACCACGGCGGCGTGGACGCCCTGCTGCGCCAGAAGGTCGGCCGCCGCCAGGATGGTCTCCACTTCCGAGCCGCTCGCGATCAGGGTCACGTCGCGGTCGCCGTCGGTTTCGCGCAGGACATAGCCGCCCAAAGCGCTGAGGTTTGCCGCCGTGTCGTGAAGACGCAAGGCGGGCAGCGCCTGACGCGACAGGGCGAGGACCGACGGGGCGTCTTGATGCGCCAGCGCCGCCTGCCAGCATTCCGTGGTCTCGACCGCGTCGGCCGGGCGGAACACCAGCAGATTCGGCATGGCGCGCAGGGCGGCGAGATGCTCGACCGGCTGATGGGTCGGGCCGTCTTCGCCAAGGCCGATGGAATCATGGGTCAGCACATAGACCACCTGCTGCCGCATCAGGGCGGAGAGGCGGATGGCGCCGCGAGCATAATCGGAGAAGATCAGGAAGGTGCCGCCGTAGGGGATGAAGCCGCCATGCAGCGCCAGGCCGTTCATCGCCGCGCCCATGCAGATGTTCGCGGATGCCGTAGTGGATGTAGCGGCCGCGAAAAATCATCGGGACGGATCGGCTCCATGCCCTTGGTGATGGTGAGATTGGAATGGGTCAGATCGGCCGAGCCGCCGATGGTTTTGTCATTCGCGCCGTTGATCGCGCCCAGCGCGATTTCCGAGGCCTTGCGCGTCGCGATCTTCGGCTTTTCCGTCACTTGCTTCTGCTTGAGGTCGCGCAGGGCGGCGTCGATTTCCTGCGGAACGCCGCCGAAAATCTGTTGGTTGAATTGCGCGGCCTTGCCGGACGCCTCCAGCCGCTTGTTCCATGCCGCATGCGCTGCGGCGCCGCGCGTGGAAACCTTGCCGCCATTCGGCGCTGATTTCAGCCGGGATGACGAAGGGCGCAGAGTTCCAGCCAAGGTTTTTCCGCGCGCCGGCGTTTTCCTCGGGTCCAAGCGGCTCGCCATGCGCCTTGGACGTCCCCGCCCGCGTCGGCGCGCCAAAGCCAATGGTGGTGCGGCAGGCGATCAGCCACGGCTTGTCGGTCTTTTTGCGCGCTTCACTGAGCGCGGCGGCGATCTGCTTCTCGTCATGACCGTCGATGCGGGCGACATTCCAGCCGGCGGCCTCAAAACGGCGGATCTGGTCAGTCGAGGTGGAGAGATCGGTCGCGCCGTCGATGGAGATGTGATTGTCGTCCCACAGCACGATCAGCTTGCCGAGCTTCAGATGGCCGGCGAGATCGATGGCCTCGTGGCTGATGCCCTCCATCAGACATCCGTCGCCGGCGATGACATAGGTGTGGTGATCGACCAGCGCATCGCCGTAACGGGAGGCCAGCATGCGCTCGGCGAGCGCCATGCCGACAGCGGTGGCCAGACCCTGGCCGAGCGGACCGGTGGTGGTCTCGATGCCGAGCGTGTGGCCATATTCGGGATGGCCGGGCGTGGTCGATCCCGACTGACGGAAATTCTTGATCTGCTCGATGCCCATGTCGGCATAGCCGAGCAGATGGTGCAAGGCGTATTGCAGCATCGAGCCATGACCGGCCGAGAGCACGAAACGGTCGCGGTCGGGCCAGGCCGGGTCGCTGGGATCGAGCTTGATGAATTGAGTGAACAGAACCGTCGCGACATCGGCCATGCCCATCGGCATGCCGGGATGGCCGGATTTGGCCTTGTCCACCGCATCCATCGCGAGGGCGCGAACGGCGTTGGCCATGTCGCGGAAAGGCGCCTTCGATTCTGATTGGCCGGGCTCGTGGCCAGCAGCGTCTCGTTCATGTTTGCTTCCTTTAATTCGAGAATATCTTGAGCTGTCGAGCTTATCTGGCGCGACGGCTGCGGTCCCTGAAGCGGAAAATCATCGGCGTCAGAATGAGCTGCATGGCGATGTCCATCTTGTCGCCGGGGATGACGATGGAATTGGCGCGGCTCATCCAGCTGTTGTGGATCATCGACACGAGATAGGGAAAGTCGATGCCCTTGGGATCGCGGAAGCGGATGACGACGAGCGATTCGCCGGCGGTCGGAATCCAGCGCGCGACAAAGGGGTTGGAGGTGTCGACCACCGGCACGCGCTGGAAGTTGATGTCGGTCTGGGTGAATTGCGGGCAGATGACATGCACATAGGCGTGCATGCGGCGCAGGATGGTGTCGGTGACCGCCTCGGTGGTGTAGCCGCGCGAGGCGCGGTCACGATGGATTTTCTGGATCCATTCGAGGTTGATCACCGGCACGACGCCGATCTTGAGATCGGGATGGCCGGCGATGTCGATCCCCGGCGCTTTCACCGCGCCATGCAGGCCCTCGTAGAACAGCATGTCGGAGTCTTCGCCGATTTCCCGCCAGTCGGTGAAATGGCCGGGCGACACGCCATGCAATTCCGCCTCATTGGCGTCATGCACATAGGTGCGCGAGCGGCATCGGCCGGTTTCGCCATAGTCGCGCATCGCCGTTTCGAGTTCGGCCAGCAGGTTGGCGTCTTCGGAAAAATGGCTGAAGGTCGCGTCGCCGGCTTCGCGCCGGCGCGCCATTTCGGCCTTCATCGCGGCGCGGTCGAAACGATGGAAGGCGTCGCCTTCGATCGAGGCGGCGGCAAGGCCCTCGCGGCGGAAAATCTGGTCGAAGGTGAATTTGACCGTGCTGGTGCCGGCGCCCGATGAGCCGATGACGGAGATGATGGGATGCTTAATTGACATTTCAAACCCTCAGAAATTCAAGCCGGACAACTCAAACGTGGAACAGACCGCGTTGACCGAACAACGGCGCTTCCGTGCGCTGGAATTGCGTATCGGTGCAATAAGCGGCGATGCGCGCGACTTTGTCGGCGGAGCCGAAGATCAGCGGCGTGCGTTGGTGCAGGGCCTCGACGCTTTTGGCGAGAATGCGCTCGGCGCCGTCGGTGGCGGCCCCGCCCGCCTGTTCGACCAGCATGGCGATCGGGAAGGCTTCGTAGAGCAGGCGCAGGCGACCGTTTTCATAACCGGCGCGGTTATCGCTCGGATAGAGGAAGACGCCGCCCCGGACGAAAATGCGGTGCGCCTCGCCCACCAGGCAGGCGATCCAGCGCATGTTGAAATCCTTGCCGCGCGGACCGGTGGAGCCTTCGACGCAATCGTCGACGAAGGCGCGGATCGGCGCAGTCCAGTGCCGATAATTGGAGGCGTTGATGGCATATTCGCGCGTCGACGGCGCGATCTTGACGCTTTCCGCGATCAGCCGGAATTTATGGGCCTCGGGGTCGAGCACGAAATGCGCGACGCCTTCGCCCAGCGTCGAGCAGCAGCGCCGTGTGCGGCCCATAAATGATATAGCCGGCGGCGATCTGCTCGACGCCCGGACGGAAGAAGGACGCGGTCGCGCCTTCGGGCGAAGCGGGGAAGATCGTGAAGATGGTGGCGATGGAGAGATTGGCGTCGATATTCGAGGAGCCGTCGAGCGGATCGGCCGCCACCGCCAGATCGCCGGCCGGATCGAAGGTCAGGATCGCGTCCTCTTCTTCCGACGCATAATAGGCCGTCGAGGTCTTGCGCAGCGCGTCCATGATCAGCTGGTCCGCGACCACGTCCAGTTTGCGCTGGCGGTCGCCATCGGCGTTGGTCTCGCCGATTTCCGTGTCCAGCGAACCGCTCAATGGGCCGCCGGCTATGAGCCCGGAAAGGGCGATGCCGGCGTCGGCCAGAGCGGCCACCGTCGTGGCGAGCGTCTCCCGCCCTGCGCCGGCCGAGGCCCAGTTCCTCAGAATAAGCATTCAGGCTCTCACCCCCGGCGCATTTCGCCGGCGCATCTTGGCTGGTCATGTAAGTCCCTTCCCGCCAGCATTTCCGGCTGGCGAAACGAGATAAACGCGACCGTGGGCGAAAAAATAAATTTAAAAATATCTTAGTGTCGTTTAGATTATCTAATGTCGCGTGCGCATCGCACGAGACTGGATCAATGATCGACCTGCGCGGACTGACCTGGAAACAATTGCGCGCCCTTGCCGCCACGGTGGATCGCGGCTCGGTGAGCGGCGCGGCCCAGACGCTCAACGTCACGCCGCCCGCCATCAGCATCCAGTTGAAAATTCTCGAAGAACATCGTCGGGGCGCCGCTGTTCCAGCGCGACGCGGGCGCGCCTTTCGCGCCGACCGAGATCGGCGCGGAATTGCAGGCCATGGCGATGGACCTGGAAAGACTGACGGCGCGGACCGCCGAGCGGATCGCCGCGCTGCAATCGGGCGCGACCGGCACGGTGGTTTTCGGCGTGGTCAGCACCGGAAAATATCTTGCGCCTTATTTCGTCGCGGCCTTCGGACAGGCCCATCCCGGCATCCGGGTGACCTTGGCGATCGGGAATCGCCAGGAAATTATTCACGGGCTGGAGCGCGAGGAATATGACCTGACCATGATGGGACGGCCGCCCGGTCATATTCGCGCGGAAAGCGCGACGCTGGGCGACCACCCACATGTGCTGATTGCGCCGCCCGGCCACCGCTTGGCCGGCGATCCCGACATTCTGGCCGAAGACCTGCTCGCGGAACGCTTTCTGGCGCGCGAACAGGGGTCGGGCACACGCATCCTGATGGAGCGCTTTCTCGAACGCATCGGCGGCGGGCGCGCCTTTGACATCGTCGAAATGGGCACCAATGAGACGATCAAGCAATCGGTCATGGCTGGACTGGGCGTCGCCATCATCTCGGCCCACACCTGCCTGACCGAAATCAAGGATGGTCACCTGATCACCCTTCAGGTCGCCGGATTGCCGCTGGTGCGGCAATGGTTCCTGCTCAACAGCGCGGTCCGGCCGCCGAGCATGGCCACCCAGAAGTTCAGGGCCTTCGTGCTGCAGAACCGGGCGACCCTGCTGCCGAAGATATGATGCTGGCCTTGCCCAGCGCCTTTTCAATATCGCCCGCAAGGCTCTCCGGCTTGTCGGTCGGGGCGTAGCGTTTGAGCACCTTGCCGTCGCGGCCGACCAGGAATTTGGTGAAATTCCATTTGATCGCCTCGGTGCCGAGCAGGCCGGGCGCCTGTTTTTTCAAGAAGCGATAGAGCGGATGGGCGCCTTCGCCATTGACCTCGATCTTGGCGAACATCGGGAAGGTCACGTCGTAGTTGAGGGCGCAGAAGGACTTGATTTCGGCCTCGTCGCCCGGCTCCTGATGGCCGAACTGGTCGCAGGGAAAGCCCAGCACCGCGAATCCCCGCGCGGAAAACCGCTTTTCAAGCGCCTCAAGCCCGGCATATTGCGGCGTGAAGCCGCATTTGCTGGCGACATTGACGATGAGCAACACCTTGCCGGCGTAATCGCCGATCTTGCGCGGCGCGCCGTCGATGGTCGTGACTTCAATGTCTGCGAATGAACTCATGCCGGCCTCCGGGTGGTGGTGCGACATTAAAGCGCGTTGGGAGGAGCGGGTCAAAAGACTTACGCCGCGATCTCCACGATCTCCCCCGCCCCGGTCCAACCCTGCCAGCACGATCGGGCGCCCCCCCGAGGCTTGGAAATTTCCGTAAAGTACAGCGCGCGTCTGGCGGTCGTTCGCAAAGATCAGGGTCAGGTCGGAAATCGGCGGCGAGCATATCGCGGGGCCGCGTGGGCCCTTGCGGCGATCAGCACGAAATCATAGGTTGCATGAAGCGCGTCGAGGATAAGGCTGAGATCGCTCGAATGGGCGTCCACCGGCCCGCCCGCCTGCACGATATGCAGCCGCGAGGCGTCGTCGCGAAAGATAGCGTCGGCGAAGGAGGCCTCCCCGCTCAAAAGTTGCGTCAGGCCGGGGTGCGAGGCGTCGCAGGCGCCGCCCGCCGCGACCTCCAGAGCCTCGCGCAAAAACAAGTCCTCGTCGTCAGTCTGGAGCAGATCGCTCGCCCCTCAACGGCCAGAGAGCGCGCCAGCGTCAGGCTGGCGCAAGCTGGCGTCGAATCCCGGCGCTGGCGATCAGCACATGCGCGCCGCCCCGTCCCGATGCTTCCGCAATGCGCTCGATCAACCTGCGCGAGGCTGCGATGCGCGCGGGCAAAGGCGAAGCCCGCGGTTCAGCCACTGCGCGGCGAGCTCAGGCGCCTGGGCGGCGGCAAAGGCGATGCCAGGGCCGGCGCCAGATCGACCATTTCGCGTGGCGGTGGCGGGACGCGAGGAGGGGCGCGCGGAAAATTCCTTGCGCGGGTCGCGACGGCGCCGGCCAGAGAAAAACAGTCCAGCCAGGGCTGCGAACAGGGTGATCGGGATGGTGTTCGGAAAGTCGGGCTGGCTCGGCGAGAGGGCGCGCGAAAGAATGCGCGCGTCCGGCGGCGTGGCGTCGGCGCTCGCCAGAGCCGCTTCAAATTTCGCCATCTCGGCGGCCAACTGGTCGCGGAGCGTTTGGCGTCGCCCTGCAACGACCGCAAATGCGCCATTTCCGCGCGGAAGACCTCGGCCGCGCGCTTGTGCTCCTCCATCTGCGTGGTCAGAGTGGCGACCCGAGCCTCGGCGATGCGCGCGTCATCGTCGAGCCCGCGCGCCGCCTTTTCCAACGCCGCGCGCAATTGCGTCTCGATGGCGGCAAGCTGCGCCAGAACCTCTTTCATGCGCGGGTGGGCTGGCAGAAGGGTGCGCAACGCCGCGGCCAGTTTTGAGCGCGCCAGCATGCGCTGTTCGGAGAGGCGTCGCACTTCCTCATTGAGGGAAATATCGCCCGCGTCGGCCAAACGGTTTTGTCGCAGCAACTCGTGCAGGCTACTCGCCCTGGCCTCGGCGGTCGATTGCGCCGCCCGCGCCTCGGCGAGGCTGGCGGCGATCTCGTCTGGTTGCCCGCTCGAAACCGAGGCGCTCGCGCGAAAAGAGTTGACGCTGGCCTCGGCTTCGGCGACGCGCGCCTCCAGCACCGAAATGGGCGGCTTCGAATTCTGCGCCGCCTGACGAGCGCGCTCGCGCCCCGCCTGTAGTTGCAGGTCGGCATAGAGATCGGCGACGGCATTGGCGCCTCGCGCGGAAAGATCGGGATCGCGCGAGGAAAACGCGACCTGCAGAACGCGCCCGGCCGGCGACGAGACGGTGAATGTCGTCGAAGAAACCGGTGCGCGCCCGGTCTTCCGCCGCCTGATGCGACAGATCGGGCAAGACGCCGAGCCAGACCAGCGGAGCCAGCAGGCCGGGATCGCGATCAAACTCCGGGTTGTTTTGCAGGTCGAGCGCCTGCACGGCCTTGCGCGCCAGATCGCGCGAGGTGAGCAATTGCATCTGGCTGTTGACTGTTTCGGCGTCGGGCGTCTGCGGCCCATTCGCCTGAGTCTCGACGAGAATGCGCGCTTCCGCATGATAGCGCGGATTGACCAGCGCGCAAAAGGCGAGCGCCGCCACTGCCGGGCCGAGGGTGGAAAAGGCGATCGCCGTTTATTGCGATTCAGCGCGGCGGCGATTGCCCCGAGATCGATTTCGCCCCTAAAGCCTTTTCCAATCCGATGGAATCGGATCGGGGCTCTAGATTTTTGTTGAACGCGTTTTCTTCACGCGAACCGGATCACTTCGCTTGAAAACGCTCTAGTCCCAATCTTATGCGCATGCAAAATTCCCCCACGGCGCAAGTGTGGACCCGTGAGGTTGAAACAGGGTTAATGCTTTGCAAGCAATGGCAAAGCTTTGTTAACCATGGGCCGATAGGTCTTGGCCAAAGCCGCAGTGACTGCGGCGCCCGCTTCCATTCAGGACGAAGCTTATGCGCCGGCCTTCATTTTGTGCTTTTCTCGCGCTTGCGGCGATGCTGCAGGGCTGCGCCGAAGCGCCGAGGCCGCCGCTGGAATTCGCAGAGGGGACCAACGCGCCCTATATGCTCGCGCCCGGCGACCGGCTGCGCGTGATCGTGTTTGGCCAGGCTTCGCTCAGCAACAGTTTTGGCATGGACAGCGGCGGCGTTATCGCCATGCCGCTGATCGGGCAGGTTCCGGCCAAGGGACGCACCACCGTGCAACTCGCGCGCGAGATCGAGACGCGGTTGCGCAACGGTTATATTCGGGAGCCGCGCGTTTCGGTGGAAGTCGAGGCCTACCGGCCCTTCTTCGTGCTCGGCGAAGTCACGACCTCCGGCCAATATGCCTATGTTAGCGGCATGACTGTCGAGGCGGCGGTGGCCATCGCCGGCGGCTATACGCCCCGCGCGCGAACAGACCGGGCAGAGTTGACCCGCACCATACAGGGCGTCGCCGTCACGGCCGACGTGCCGATCACCCAGCCGGTCAAGCCGGGCGACACGATTTTTGTCCACGAATGGTTTTTCTGAACGGATTCCACGTCCGGAAAAGGCTGCGAAATCCGTTTCAGTCGGTTTATTTGTAATAGCCTACGCCGCAGGCGATTTCGCCCACCCGCGTCACGAAGGTCGTCTTGGGAACCGGCTTGGGGTCGGTCGGCCTGGCAAACAGATATTCGACCTCGGTGATCTCACCCTCCGGCTTCTGGCCCGCATCGTAGAGTGCTTGACCAAAGGCCTTGCCCGTCGCGTCCTTCAGGGTCCTTACGCCTGGCCGAGCAATGCTTTCGCATTGGGGTTGCCCATGGCGACGAATTTGCCATCCCCGACATTGGAGCAAACACATAGCTATCGCGGTACAGGAACCCGCCTTCTCCCTTGTTGAACATGTCAAACGCCTTTTGATCGTCCAGGGCCACCGCGGCAACCGCATTCTGGAGCATCTCCTTGGCTTCGGCGTCGCTTGCGCGTTTCTCGGTTTGAGCGAAAGCCGAAGACGAAAGCGCGAGGACCGCGGCAGACACCGCAGCGATGATGTTCTTGCGTAGCATGACGTTTCCCTTGTTGTGGATTGTTTTATCTAAACTTGGCGCGCGGATGGAGACACCCGGCAGGGCAGTGGTTTCGGCGCATCCCCCAGGCAGCTTGCCCCCAAGGAGCTTGTGCCAGCTAGCACGTGCGCCCACTCGCAAGAAACGGTACGTTTGGCTGACATCGCGTCAGCAACCAACAAATCACATCAAAGCTCAGGAACCGGCAATTGCCCGGGATGTTTTGGTACGTCACGTCACCAAAATTGGAGCTATGCTGATGTTCCTGCACAAAACCATGCCGATTCGCGAGGTAAAGGTCGAGAACCGCGACCCGGTTTTCGCGGAAAAACTGCTTGAGCAATATGGCGGCGCAACGGGAGATTAAGCGCCGCCTTGACCTACCTGACACAATCCTATCATACGGAAAATGCCGGCATTCGTGACATGTTGCAGGACATCGCCACCGAAGAACTCGGTCATCTCGAAATGATCGCTCTCTTGATCGAGCACATACCGAACGCGGCGCGAAGGACATTCAGGACAAGGCCTATCAAAGCACCTTGTTCGCGATTCGCGGCCCGGGGCCGCATCTGGTCAATTCCAAAGGATCGACCTGGGACTCACGTTACGTCAATGAAGGCGGCAGCATTCATACGCGATCTGCGCGCCGATATCGCCGCCGAGGCCGGCGCGCTCAATACCTATGAGCAATTGATCGCGATGGCCACGGACGACGGCACACGCGAGGCCTTGCGCCATTTGGCAACTCGGCGGTTCCTTTGCCGCAATGCGGGAACCCGGTGATGCCTGCAGCGTTGATTCCGGTGGCATGCAAGCCGCATTCACGCTTCAAAGCCCCCGGGGATGCCGCATTCTGGGTTTTTTTCACTGGTTCGATTGATGGATTTGCAGCTCAGCCCGGCGCTCTCTGACAGCGCGCCCGATCACGCCCGCATGTTTGCGCCGACGCGGTGCGGCGACGATCGCGTCATTGAAACCTCGATTCCCGCGCGGCTCGACAGTCTGCGCTGGGGCGGATTTCACAGCCGTGTCGTGCTGGCGCTGGGCATCACCTGGATTCTCGACGGGCTGGAGGTCACGCTGGCCGGCGCGCTTTCGGGTGCGCTGAAGCAGAGTCCGGTACTGCATTTCAGCAATTTCGAGGTCGGGCTTTCCAACAGCCTCTATCTCGCGGGCGCCGTGATCGGCGCGCTCGGATTCGGCTGGCTCACCGACCGCATCGGGCGCCGAAAACTGTTCTTCATCACGCTA
>CAWFBN010000062.1:0-14448 GCA_963813955.1 uncultured Alphaproteobacteria bacterium
GAAATATTAAAAGTGATATTCTTAATGTTAAAAATACAGAATTGTTATCTAATGAGAAATATCACAAATAGGATCAATTGCGTCAGATATAAAATTATTCCTAAAAAAGATAAATATTCGAAGGATAGCATACATTATGATGTTTGCGTTAATCCAAATGATTACCTAAAAGGGCTAATTTTCATCAACAAAGAGATGGAAAAATTATCAACTGATGAAAAAGAAAATTAGGTTATTTAATGTTCTTCCATTAAGGGCAAATATTGTCCCAAAATACATAACAATTGATACCTACGGTATCATTAAATTGTTAGTTGAGAAAAATTGCGGAAAATATTCTCACAATATCTTAGAATATCAGGGAAAATTTGCAGAGCATGTTTTTCATACTGACGATCGCCAGATAGTCAAGAAGAAAGAGAGGATATCGTTTTAATTACATGATCAAAACCGATGGAGTGGATGTTCTATTATTTATGTAAAGGTTAACAAAACAGGTAATCCGATTTCATTGTCTGGATCACAATTGAAGAAAATGTCCAAAACAGAGAGATATTAGAAAACCAATACATTGAGAAGCAAGAGGACATTGGAAAATATTGAAATCTGGAAAATATGTTGTTGCCGACATGGGAAAATCTGATCTTGCTTATTGCATGAACGAAAGGGGAAAAACGTTCAGATATACACAAAATCAAAGAAGGTTTGAAACAGGCGAGACAAGAGAAAAAATTAAAAGGAGAGAATTAATGAAAACCAAAATAAAAGGTTTGCCTGTTCAGGAAATCCAAGATAAAATATCTTTGTATAGCTCTAAAACCTGTAATTTCGAGAAATTTTGAGGAAATATGTGGACACTAAACACGGTGTAAATTCCGTCCTATTTGGTCATTACCAGCAAGATTATTATAGAAAAACAAGATGGAAAAAAATTATTAATACTCAAAAAAGCGAGGCCAAGTTAGTTGAAAATTTTAAACGAAATTTTGGTGGCCGAAATGACTACAATAATCTTTGGCGATTATGATCAGGGTAGTTATCACATGAAAGGCGTTTTGCCGGCTGTGAATTCTAGAATTAAGAAGATTTTTCAGAAGAAATCACTACAAAACTTTTTTGATAAATGAATTTAGAACATCCAAGTTATGTCACAAGTGCCATTGTGAGTCAAGTAGATTTCCTGAAAGGAAATCCGAAAAACCTTCTCATGAAGGTAAGGAGAAACTAGTTTGGGGTTTGGTGCGTTGTAAAAACGTCAAATGTAAACCAAAATCCAAACAGGGCGAATCCTTTGGGCCAACGATTCACAACAGAGACAAAAATGCATGTTATAACATGCTGGCGATTGTCAAAAATTTGCTGAAAACTGGTAAACGTCCCAAAAACTATGAGAATTCAGTCAGTCTGAACGGGCTGACACTCCATGGAGCAAGGTAATTGATTAGTTGTTCTTTTCGATTGTTTAAATTAATTTATTGCCGCTCCAAGAAATTCATCACAACGACCTATTGATTGTATTGTAGAAAACCAATAATGATAATCCCATGGATACAAACACAACACCAGCGGTAATGTACGATAGTAGTTCGAAAAAGTATACATAATTGTTATTGAAGTAAATTGGAGCAATAATGAGAATTACCAGTGAACAGATGGAGCCGAATGTTCCGGTTATGTAGATTGGGTAAACGGCCGTAACGTTGGCATTTATGACACTCATAAATTTATCATAGATGATTGCCCCAGGTGGCACGTAGGCTAGATAGATACCCACACCGACTAGATAATTCCATGCAACACCGGAATACTTTCCGGAATACCTGTAGCATATTGTTGGGATGAACATCCAAAGACATCCAAATAGCATCAATCCTATCACCGCGTAGAATGCCCATCTCTCCCTCTTGATGAAGAAAATTCCGGCATACATACTCAGGGCGATAACACCAGAGATCAATTCCGCCTCTGTGTAGATCCATGGGCTGAATCCGTTGGGGTAAAGTTCCTCCCAAAGATGGATTGCGTAGTAATTGCGGTATCCCTGAAACATGTTTGCCGCACCATATGCAATTGTTATTAGGAAAAACACGAACCCCATGTTGTTTCAATAACCGCAGTTGTTGATTTGATGTTGTTGGATCTCTGTAACCCTTGTCATAAATTTCCATCGAATTTGGTTTTGGAATGCATGTTAAAAGGAACGTTGATAAAGCGTACCCAGGGAGGGCAATGGCGGAGACAATCAATGGCATCCAGTCTTCGCTGATACCCTTATTCATTAATGTATCACCAAGAGTTCTGAATACACCGGATGATGCAATGACCAATGGCGTGGACGACGAAATCGAGCGTCGCCCCATGTGCGCTCCAGCTCGTCGAAAACCGCATCGACGCTGGCGATGTCCTCGACGTCGCAAGGCAGCAGCACCGACGAGCCGAGGCTTTCGGCCAGCGGCTTTACGCGTTTGCCGAGCGCTTCGCCCTGATAGGTGAAGGCCAGTTCCGCGCCCTCCGCGGCAAGGGCCTGGGCGATGCCCCAGGCGATGGAATGATTATTGGCGACGCCCATGATCAGGCCGCGTTTGCCCGTCATCAAGCCCTTGGCGGAAATGGTCATACGTGATTCTTTCGGTCAGACGTCGACATGTTTGAACACCAGGGTCGCATTGGTGCCGCCAAAGCCGAAGGAATTGGACAGCACGACGCCCAGGGGCCTGTTGTCCTGCCGCTTGCGCAAAATATTCATATCGGCGAAAGCCGGGTCGAGATTGGTGATGTTGGCGCTCTCGCAAATGAAGCTGTTCTGTTGCATCAGCAGCGAATAGATCGCCTCCTGCACACCCGCCGCGCCGAGCGAATGGCCGGTCAGCGACTTGGTGGCGGAAATGGGCGGGCATTTATCGGCGCCGAATATCGCGCGGATAGCCTCCATCTCCTTGAGATCGCCAACCGGCGTCGAGGTGGCGTGCGGGTTGATGTAATCGATCGGCGCCTTGACGGTTTCCATCGCCATGCGCATGCAGCGTTCGGCGCCCTCGCCCGAAGGAGCGACCATGTCGTGGCCGTCGGAGGTGAGGCCATAGCCGACGAGTTCGGCGTAGATCTTGGCGCCGCGCGCCTTGGCCCGCTCATATTCCTCCAGCACCAGCACGCCGGCGCCCCCGGCGATGACGAAACCGTCGCGGTCTCGGTCATAGGCGCGCGAGGCGGTCGCAGGCGTGTCGTTATAGGAGGAGGACATGGCGCCCATGGCGTCGAACAGCACGGACAGGGTCCAGTCCAGATCCTCGCAGCCGCCGGCGAACATCACGTCCTGCTTGCCATATTGGATCATTTCGGCGGCATTTCCGATGCAGTGCGACGAAGTAGCGCAGGCCGAGGAGATGGAATAATTGGCGCCCTTGATCTTGAACCAGGTGGCGAGCGTCGCGGAAGCCGTCGAAGACATGGCCTTGGGCACGGCGAAGGGGCCGACTTTCTTCGGTCCCTTGGTGCGTGTGATGTCGGCCAATTCGACAATGACGCGGGTCGAAGGGCCGCCGGAACCCATGACGATGCCGGTGCGCGGGTTGACGATGTCGCTCGTCTCCAGCCCCGAATCGGCGATGGCCTGATCCATGGCGACATGATTCCAGGCGGTGCCGGTGGCGTGGAAGCGCATGGCGCGGCGATCGATCAGGGTTTCCGGGTTCAGCGTCGGCGCACCATGCACCTGACAACGAAAACCAAGCTCGGCGTATTTATCGGCCCGGACAATGCCGGAGCGCGCCGCGCGCAAAGAGGCGAGAACCTCGTCGGCGTTATTGCCGATCGAGGAAACAATGCCAATGCCTGTGACGACGACGCGCCTCATGACTTAACTCCTGTTGGCCTTGCGAGGCTCGTTTTTGCGATTATCCGGCGGTGGGCTGAAACAGGCCGACGCGCATGTCCTTCACTTCATAGATCCGCACGCCATCGGCCTCAAGCCAGCCATCGGCTATGCCTAGCACCAGCTTGCCCTTGAAGACGCGCTTGAAGTCGACGCCATAAACGACCTTCTTGACCGTGGGCAGCACCTGGTTGGCGAATTTCACTTCGCCGACGCCGAGCGCCCGACCGCGACCGGGCAGGCCCAGCCAGCCGAGGTAAAAGCCGGTCAATTGCCAGAGCGCGTCCAGACCGAGGCAGCCCGGCATGACCGGATCGCCCTGGAAGTGACAGCCGAAGAACCACAGATCGGGCTTGATGTCGAATTCGGCCCGCACATGGCCCTTGCCATTGGCGCCGCCCGCCTCGGTGATTTCGACGATCCGGTCGAACATCAACATGGGCGGCAGGGGCAATTGCGCATTGCCTTGACCGAAAAGCTCGCCGCGACCGCAGGCCAAGAGATCTTCGTAAGCGAAACTGGAGCGTTTCTCGCCCATGTAGGACATTTCCCCTGTTTGGCTCCGGCGGAGCCTGATTGGACTCGCCGGAACTCGGACCGAACTCGGAACTTTCCGAAAGCCGCGCCTTCTAACACAGCCTTTCCGGGGCCGAAAGCCGCGTCACGGGGGAATCCGAGTGTTTTCGCCTGGCCTTGAGTTATAAGGGAAAACACCGCTCCAAGGGGCTATATTGCCGACTGCGCGCAAGCGCCTATATTTCGCGATCGCTCGGTCCAAATAGGAGCACGGGCGGAACCGCAACGAAAAAGGGCGAGGGAATGGAAAAGAGGGACGGCGCCATTGTCTCCCGCTCCAAGGCTTCGCCTGGCGGCAGGGCCTCTGTGCGGAAAGCCGCGAGGCTCGGCCTTGCCTGGCGATCTCGATGGCTGCCCATGCACGACTTGCGGCGCAAGTTGAACTCCGCCGGGTTGCGGCCGACCCGCCAGCGCCTGCGGCTGGGATGGCTGCTGTTCGGCGCCGGCGACAGGCATGTGACGGCCGAACGGCTCTATGAGGAAGCCTTGGCTGCCCGCGCGCCGATATCGCTCGCCACCGTCTATAACACGCTAAACCAGTTCACATCGGCGGGTCTGCTGCGCGAAATCGCGGTGGACGGCGCCAGAACCTATTTCGACACCAATCTCGCCGATCACCAGCATTTCCTGTCCGAGGAAGCTCATCTGCTGGTCGATCTGCCGCAGCAGCTAATCGATCAAAGCCGATTGCCGGAGCTGCCCGAGGGCATGGAAATCGACCGAATCGACGTGGTGGTGCGCCTGCGCCGCAAGCAATCCTGACTTCTCGCCTGATTTCTTGTTTTTGACAACGCTGTGGCTGGCTGCGCATTCGCGCGGCCAGCCACGTTTTTTTGTGCTCCGATCAGATATCGTCGCCGTAATCGTCGCCGCCACCCGTGAAATCATCGTCTGACGTGTCGTCGTAGTCGCCGGAATCATCGTCATTATCGTCAGACGAGTCGTCCTTGGACTTCGGCGCCTCATAGTAATTATTGACGACCCTCTCGCCGCCGGCGCCGGCGCCGAGCCCGCTGCCGAGTCCGCCAAGCCGCCGCCAAGACCGGCCGCGTTCGCCTGTCCGCCGCCGAACAGGCCCTTGAACGAATCGGCGAGCAACATGCCGCCGGCGACGCCCGCCGCCGCGCCCAGCGCGCCCTTCAGGAAACCGCCGCCCTGCTGTGGTTGCGGCGCGCCCCAAGGACCGGCCGCGGGGCCGGCTTGCTGCGGTTGCGGCGCGCCCCAGGGACCGCCTTGCTGCTGCTGGGGCGCGTAGCCGGGTTGCTGCTGGCCGCCGCCGCCCCAGGGATTGGGGTTGGCAGGCGGCTGTTGCGGCGCCGGACGCGACGCGCCGCCGCCGCCGAACAGGCCTCCGAGAAAGCTGCCCGCCCCCGACGCTGGTTGCGCCTGCGCATGGGCGAGTTCGTCCTGCAGATGCGCGACCTGAGCCTGCATTTCCTGCAATTTCTGGTCCGCGGCGCGCAGGGCCTGCTCCTGCAAAAGAACCGCCTGGGTCAGCAGATAGGGCGCATAGGGCTGCGTCCGTACGGCGTCGGCGATAAGGGTCTCTGCGTCGCGATCGCGCGGCGCATTGGCCTGTCCGCGCACGCGTTCAAACAGATCGGTGAGCATCTGGCGTTCTTCAGGCGACATGAGACGTATCCTTTGGCGCAATTCTGTGGCTGCGAACGGCGCGTCACGCGACGCCCGCAGGCGGAATATGGGCCGCGCGGGAAGCGTTGCAAAGGCGGCGCAAGATGAAATTTCCGTCATGTTTGGCCAAGGCGAGGACAAATGGCCGTTTTTCTGATGTAAGGAAAGATCAGCGGGTTTGTTATTGCCGTTCGCCAACCGCGCTGGTCCCGTTATTCGGCGCTGCGACCCCGTTGACGCAGCCGCAAAAAGGTCACACGACGCCAAAATTCACACCGGAATTGACCGTTGGCCGTCTAAAATCCTTGGCAAGGTCGGACGGTTGCGTTTTATCTCGGAGGCTCCTCGGGCGCAGGGGCGATAGAGGGAATTTTTCTGTAATGACGCGTGCAAAATTCTGGATCGGTCTTCTGGCGACAACCGCCCTTTGCGCGGGATCACTCGTGGCCGTCGCGCAAAGCCCGCTCTCGCCCGAGCCGTTGGCCACCCAACCGGCTCCCGCAACACCGGCGCCGGCTGCTCCCGTCGCGCCCGCAGCCCCGGCTGCGCCCGTCCCTGCGACGCCATCCATCCAGACGTCGCCGCTCCCGCCGCCCGTCCCTGCGCCGACTTCTGCGCCAATCTCCCCGCCGCTCTCTTCGCCTCCTGCCGCCCAACCGGGGGCAGGTCAAGCCGCCGCGCCAACCGTCAAAAAGCCAAAACCCAAGCCTCCGGCGCCGCCGCCGCGCGAAATGGCTCTGTCCGACGACCCGACCCCCGTGCTCCAGCCGGAAACCTTTTTCACCACGGCTAAAGCGTCCGAGCATTACGCCAATATCGTCGACGCCGGCGGTTGGCCGGTGGTGCCCGGCGCGCTTTCGCCCGGCGCCCAGGGCCCCGCTGTCGCCGCCCTGCGCCGCCGCCTCGCCGTCGAAGGCGATCTCGTCGGCGCCGAAGGTTCAGGCTCCAAATGGAGCCCGGCCCTGACCGCTGGCGTCAAACATTTCCAGTTCCGCAACGGCCTGCGCCAGACTGGCGTCGTTGCCGGCGCGACCCTTCGCGCCCTCAACATTCCCGCCAATGTACGTTTCAAGCAATTGGCGTCCAGCGCCCAAAGGCTGGCGGGTATGAACTTCGCCTTCGCCGACAAATATGTGGTGGTGAACTTGCCCTCGACCGCCGTGGACGCGATCGAGAATGGCCATGTCTTCCGCCGCTTTGTCGCCATTGTCGGCGGCCCGGAGCATCAGTCGCCCCAGATTTCCGCGAAAATCGTGGCGGTCAACCTCAACCCCACCTGGACCGTGCCGGAATCGATCATCAAGAAAGAGATCATTCCGAAAATGCGCAGCCAGCCTAATTATCTGTCACGCGCGCGCATTCGCATCCTCGACAGCCATGGCGTCGAAGTCAATGCGCGCTCCATCGACTGGAATTCCGAAAAGGCGACCAATTATACCCTGCGGCAGGATTCCGGCGCCGGCAATTCGCTCGGCCTGATCCGCATCGCCATGCCCAATCCCGACGCCGTCTATATGCACGACACACCGTCGCGCAACCTCTTCGCCAACGACTATCGCTTCCTGTCGCATGGCTGCGTGCGCGTCGAAGGCGTCTACGACCTCGCCTCCTGGCTGTTGCAGGGCGCTCCCGGTTCGCCGACCGGTGAATGGACTCGCGACGCCATCCAGAGCCGCATCGCCGCCGGCGCGCGCGAGGACATCAAATTGCCCAAGGCTGTGCCGGTGATCTGGGTCTATATGACGGGCTGGGCCTCGGCCGACGGCACCGTGCATTTCCGCGACGACGTTTATAATGTCGACACGGTGGGCGGCTGAATTCAGCCGCCGATGAAGCCGGCGCCGATGTTGATCGACATGGCCAGCACGGCGTTATTATAGAAAAACGCCAAAATGCAGTGGACCAGCGCCAGCCGTCGCACCGACGTACCGGTGATGTTGACGTCGGCGGTCGCGCAGGCGACGCCGATGACATAGGAAAAATACAGAAAATCGAAATAATCGGGGCGAAGAACGCCGGGAAACTCGATGCAACCCTGCCATTTGCCGTCCGCGCCCGGCTTGCTCAAGCGAAAGAACTCATGGGCGTAATGCAGCGCGAAGGTCATGTGGACGAAAAACCATGAGCCGACAATCGTCGCCAGCGCGAGGGCGATATGCAGGCCCTTGGCCGAGGCGGGCATGTCCTTGATATTGGCGAGTTGCGCGAAAATCGCGCCGAAGGAAATGGTGGAGGACAGTGCGGCGAGCGTCAGAATGAAATAGCGCCCGTCGTCCTGCATCAAGGCGCGCCGATGGATATCGCGGTTATCGGAACGAACAATCATCACCAAAGCCGCGCAGAGATAGAGCCAGATCGCGACGTTCCAGCCGATGAGCCCGCGTGTCACGGACCGCCATTCGGAAGGCAGCGCCAGCCCAACGATGAGCCCGAGCGCCACAGAGATGAAAAGCCGGGGCCGCGCCCACATGATGCGCAGCGGTTTCGGCATCCTGCGGCGTGCGGCGTTGGGATTCATTCGATCAGGATCTCCGGTTGGCGGTGAACAGCGCCGCCTGCGCAAGTATAGCGCCCTTGTCGCCGAAGCCGCCGTCCACCAGCGCCTGGATGGCCTGTTGCGCGAGGGCGTCGCGCTTGTTGCGCGCTTCCGTAATGCCGAGGATGGAGACCAGCGTCGCCTTGTTGCGGTCGGCGTCCTTGCCCGCGCGCTTGCCCAAGGCCTGTTCGTCGCCTTCCGCGTCGAGAATGTCGTCGGCGACCTGGAAGGCCGCGCCGAGCGCCGCGCCGTATCGACTGAGCGCCGCCTTCTGCTTCACATCCGCGCCGCCCATCACCGCGCCGGCCTCGACCGCGTAAAGCAGAAGGGCGCCGGTCTTCATCGACTGCATCAGCGCAACAAAGCCCTCGCTATGTGGCTCCTTGCGCCCCTCGGCTTCGAGATCCAGCGCCTGACCGCCGACCATGCCGCCAAACCCTGCGGCTCGGGCCAGCATGACCGTCAATTCCGCGCGCACCGCTGGATTTTCATGCGTCGGCGCGTCGGCGACAATGTCGAAGGCATAAGCGAGCAGACCGTCACCGGCCAGAATGGCGACGGCCTCATCAAAAGCCTTGTGCACGGTCGGGCGGCCGCGGCGCAAATCGTCGTTGTCCATCGCCGGCAGATCGTCATGGACCAGCGAATAACAATGGATCATCTCCAGCGCGCAGGCCGCGCGAAAAACGCCTTCGTCCTGTCGCCCGAACAGCCGCGCCGCCTCGACCAGCAGGAAAGGCCGCAATCGCTTGCCGCCGCCTAGCGAGGCGTAGCGCATGGCTTCCAGCAGGCGCGGGGGGCGGGTCTTTTCGCCGGTCAGGATACGAGACTGCAAAAGCTTGTCCAGCAGCGACTCGGTGTTTTCGGCGACCGCGACCAGACGTCTTGCGAATTCGTCCTGCGCAAACTCCCCCATCATGCCGCACTCCCGCCTGTCCAAGATAATCGTCGTGAATTTTCGTACGTCTCGCTTGCCCGAAGCGCCGGTCTGGGTCAAGGCTTGTCGGCGCATGACCTCGCTCGAAGCCGATCCACAGGAACTCAGACCGCCCGCAGCAGCGCGGAACGCGTGGGTCCGGACGTGGATCGGACTGCGCTTTGTGGCTTTGGGGCTTTTGGCGGTTCTGGTCGGGCTCATGGTCTTCGACACCTTTGCCAATCCCATTTCGACCTTGATGATGGCGCGCTGGCTGACCGGGCAAAAAGTCGAGCGCGTCGCGGTGCCGCTCGAAAAAATCTCACCCTGGCTGACGCTGGCGGTGATCGCCTCGGAAGACGCGCGTTTCTGCCTCCATTCCGGTGTTGATTGGCGGGCCTTGCGCACCGTTGCGGCCCAAGTCCAGAACGGCGGCGCGGCGCGCGGCGCCTCGACCATCGACATGCAGACCGTAAAAAACCTTTTCCTGTTTCCAGGCCGTTCGGTTTTTCGCAAGGCTGTGGAAATACCGCTGACGCTGACGCTGAACCTCGTCTGGTCCAAGCCTCGAATTCTGGGCGCCTATCTCAATGTCGCCGAATGGGGCGACGGCTTGTTCGGGGCCGAGGCGGCGGCGCGAAGCTATTTTCACAAATCCGCCGCCGCATTGACCCCGCGCGAGGCGGCCCTGCTCGCCGCGGCCTTGCCCAATCCGCTCCAGCGCGACCCGCGCCGCCCTGGCTTCGCCTACGCGCGACTGAGCGGCAAAGTGATGGCGCGCATGGCCTCGGGAGCTGCCCCCACCGGATGCGTCAGCGGGCATCGGCCTTGAAGAGCCTTGCGACCAGACGCTCGTAGAGCGGATTTACCGAAGTGAAAACATAATCGTGTTGGCGCACAACCACCTCATCGGCGCCTTGGCCGACCAGCCAATCGGCCAGAATGGGCGCCTGCGCCTTGGGCGCGGTGAAGGCGATGAAACCATCGACGCCGCGCCGGCGAATCCTGCCTCCGCAGGACTCCAGACGCGCCGCCAGATCCTCCGGTTCCTGCGCCAGGAGGGTGGTGATTTCGCGCGTCGTGCGCGCCTCTTCCTCGGCGGCGATGCGCGACAGGATTTTACGCGCGACCTCCAATAAGGTCGGGCGTCCACTCGGCGCCGAGCGAAGCGACGAGATTGGCCTCGGAGCGCAGGATCACGCCGTCGTCCAGGATTTTCAGCCCATTGGCCGCGAGCGTCGCGCCGGTCGAGGTGATGTCGACGATCAATTCGGCCTGCCCGGCGGCGGGCGCGCCCTCGGTTGCGCCGAGGCTTTCGACGATATGGTAATCGGTCACGCCCTTGTCGCGGAAGAAGGCGCGGGTGGTGTTGACATATTTGGTGGCGACCCGCATCCGCTCGCCGCGCCGGGCGCGAAAGCTCGCGGCCACATCATCGAGATCGGCCATGTTGCGCACGTCGATCCAGGCCTGCGGCGTGGCGACGACGACATTGGCGTGCCCGAAACCGAGCGGCGTCAACAACTCGACCTTGCCTTCGGCTCGCGCCTCGCGCACCAGATCCTCGCCGGTGACGCCGAAATGCGCCGCGCCGGACGCCAGATTCTTGACGATTTCCGAAGCCGACAGAAACGCCACTTCGACATTTTCGACGCCCGACAACACGCCGCGATAGTCGCGGGCGCCGCGCCCCTGCGTGACGGTGAGTCCGGCGCGGGCGAAAAAGGCGTTGGCGTTTTCCTGCAAACGCCCCTTGGACGGGACGGCCAGAACCAGCTTCGCTTCGCTCATTGGCTTTTCCTGGCTCATCCCTGCGCTCCCGCGTTAAGGCGTTCGATCCAGATCGCCGCGCCAACGGCGGGAATTTCGTTCCTTGCGCCCAAGCGTGGAGAGGAGCCGGTCATAACGGCCGCCGCCGATCGCCGGAGCGTCGCACTCCGACCCCGCATCGCGCGCCTCGAAGACGAAGCCGGTGTAATAGTCGAGATTGCGCGCGAAGCTGGCCGAAAAGGTGATCTTGTCCATGTCGAGGCCGCGCGCCGCGAGAAAATTCAAGCGCTGGTCGAAGGCGTCGAGTTCATTGGCGAGATCGAGCCCCGACGCGGAAAAAAGGGCGCGCAAATCGGCTGAGGCCTTGTCCGGCTGGTCGGTGATCGCGAAGAATTGTCTCCAACACGCCGCGCTTGTCGGCGTCGAGTCCGGCGCCGGAGCGCAATTCAGCCTGTTCAAGGAAACGTTCGGCGATTTCGCCCGCCGTGCGGCCGCCCAAGGCCGAAATGCCGGCGATCCTGAGCAGGTCCTCGACCAAAGCGCGGGCGCCGCGCTTGTCGGCGCCGTCCAGCGCCGCCAGCACGCCGGAATGATCAGCCTGCCGGTCCAGCACGGGATCGAGAATTTCGTCGAGTTTCTGGCCCTTGGCAAGGCCGCTGCGGATGCGGCGCAGCCATACCGGCGGGAGCGCCATTTTTGCGAGCAGAGCCGTCAGCAGGCCGGCGTCGCCGATCTGGACCCGCCAGTCGCGCGGACCGGCCGCTTCCAATGCCAGGGCGAGAATTTCGGCGTCGGCCGCCTCGCGGTCGGCCCGGCCGAAGTTTTCGAGCCCGGCCTGCAGGAATTCCGGCGACTGGCCGGGCCGCTGGCGAAACACCGGGCCGTAGCAGCAGAAGGCGGCGGGCGCGCCGCAATGCGCCGAGGCGAGATAGGCCAGGGAGACCGGAATGGTGAATTCGGGCCGCAGGCAGAAATCGCCACCCCCGTCCGAGGCCAGCAGCAGGCGGCCGCGCATGTCTTCGCCCGAAAGATCGAGGAAGACGGAAGCGGGTTGCAAAATCGCGGGGTCATGGGACGCATAGCCCGCCGCTTCGAGCTTTTGCAGAAAATCCTCGCTCTGGTTCTGGCCGCCGCTCATCCCTGGCTCCTCAAGCGCTAAACCCGCGTTTCCCGCCTGCTTTAACAAAGGCGAGCGACGAACGCATCCCCTTTCGCGGGGAAGGGTGAACAAGCGAAGTGAACAGGAGTTCGGTGAGGATCAAAGCCCGTGCCGTTCCAGAATCTCCCGCACGGCGGCGACCATGTGGATTTCCTGAACCGAGACCTGGGCGGGACGCGCCGCCTTCCATTCCTCGTTGGAGCCGATGGCGGCGCCGGCCTTGGCGCCCTCGATCAGATCCTTGATCTGCACTTCGCCCAGTTCGCGCTCGTTGGATCCCTGAATAACGACACAAGGGCTGGAGCGCCGGTCGGCGTATTTCATCTGCGCCTTCATGCCCGCCGCGCCGAGGTAAAGTTCGGCCCGGACGCCGCCGTCGCGCAACCGCGCCACCAATTCCTGATAATGCGGCAGTTGATCGCGATCCATCACCAGCACCACCACCGGGCCCCTGTGCGGCGCGCTGGCGACAATCGGCGAGCCAATCGCCTTGAGCGCCGCGAACAGGCGCGACACGCCGATGGAAAAGCCGGTTGCCGGAACATCCTCGGCCCGGAAACGCCCCACCAGCCCGTCGTAACGGCCGCCGCCGCCAATCGAGCCGAAACGGATCGGCTGGCCTTTGTCGTCCTTGGCGGTCAGGGTCAGATCGGCCTCGAACACCGGGCCGGTGTAATATTCCAGCCCGCGCACCACCGAGGGGTCGAGCAACAGCCGGGATTCATTATAGCCGCCCGCCTTGGCGAGAGCGTCGATGGCGCGCAATTCGGCCACGCCCTCCAGCCCGCGCTCGGACGTCGCGACGATGTCGGCCAGCGCCGTCAGGGTCTGGGCGTTGGTGGCGCGGCGCGCGACGGTGAAGGCCAGAACCCGGTCGATGGCGTCAGGCGCCAGATTGGCGCCCTTGGTGAAATCGCCGGACTCGTCCTTGCGGCCCGCGCCGAGCAGCAGTCCGCACGCCTTCCGGCCCGAGACGGTCCAGCTTGTCGATCGCGCGCAACACCACGAGGCGGCGACCGGCCTCTTCCGCGCCGCCGAGGCCGATAACCTCCATGACCCCATCGAGAATCTTGCGGTTGTTGATCTTGATGCTGTAGTCGCCGCGCGGAATCCCGAGTTTTTCCAGCGTGTCGGCCGCCATCATGCAAAGCTCGGCGTCGGCGGCCGGACTGGCGGAGCCGATGGTGTCGGCGTCGAATTGCAGGAACTGGCGGAAACGGCCCGGCCCCGGCTTTTCGTTACGGAAGACGTAGCCGCTGCGAAAGGAGCGGTAGGGTTTGGGCAGGGATTCGAAATTTTCCGCGAAATAGCGGGCCAGCGGCGCCGTCAGGTCATAGCGCAGCGACAGCCATTGCTCGTCGTCGTCCTGGAAGGAGAAGACGCCCTCGTTGGGCCGGTCCTGATCGGGCAGGAATTTTCCGAGCGCCTCGGTTAGTTCAATCGCCGGGGTCTCGACCGCGTCAAAACCATAAAGCTCGTAAGTGGCGCGGATCGCCGCCAGCATGGCGTCGGCGGCGGCGATCTCGGCGGCGCCGCGATCGACGAGGCCGCGCGGCAGACGCGGTTTGACAAGCGCTTTGACTGAGGAGAGCGGCTTTGGCTGAGGTCATGATCTGGTTCCGTTGGGATGCGCTGTCATAGGCGGGCTCAGGAGCGCGGACAAGTCTCAAGGGAGGTTTCGGCGATGTCCGGGTTTGGATTTCGTGTTTCCGCGCGAAAGTGAACGTCGGTCCCGGCAAAAGTAAAAGTGAAAATGAGGTTGAAACGGATGATTTTATGCGTCCGGGCTGTTCTTGTTATGTTCCACGTGAAACATTGGCCCGAAAATTGTCCGCTTTCCGTTGAAATACCGTGATTTTTTCCGCCCTTTCTGGCCGTGCGCTCCGCCACGCAAAAATACAACCTGCCGGTTGCAGTCGCCGAAACAGCTCGAAAATGGACGAAAACGAGCGTGTTTTTGCACGAAAATGACCGAAAATCGCGCGTTT
>CAWFBN010000063.1:0-13617 GCA_963813955.1 uncultured Alphaproteobacteria bacterium
TTTACACTTTTTTGCACCCGGAACGCGCGCAAAACAACACACAACCTTGGCGTGTGCTCGTTGGCCCGACGGGATATCGCGATTTGCCGGCATTCTCGCGGCCTTGACATGCCGCCGCCGCCCCTATAGCCCCGCGCAAATGAGTGGAAATTCCGAAAATTTCGCGTCCGAAGCCGGAAAGCGCCTTGCCGGACTCGCCGAGGCGCAGGACCAATATGACGCCGTGCTCTGCGATGTCTGGGGCGTGTTGCATAATGGCGAGCGCAGCTTTCCGGCCGCCGCCCAGGCTTTGTTTTATTTGCGCCAACTCGGCAAGGCGGTGACGCTGGTCACCAACGCGCCGCGCCCCAAGGCGGAAGTGGCGGCGCAACTGGCCTCGTTCGGCATTTCCCCCGAAACCTATGACGCCATCGCCACTTCGGGCGACGTCTGCGCCCACAGCATCGTCGAGCGGTCGCCCTTGCGCCCCTATCATCTCGGCCCGGCGCGCGATTTGCCGATTTTCGAGGCGGCCTCCCTGATGGCCGGATACGCGATCACGCCGGTCCCGCTGGACGAGGCCGATTTCGCGGTCTGCACCGGGCTGATCGACGACATTGTCGAGACGCCGGCCGATTACGATAAGATTCTCGCCGCCATGCGGGCGAAAAACATGCCGATGATCTGCGCCAATCCCGATCTCGTCGTCCATCGCGGCGAGCAACTGGTCTATTGCGCCGGCGCGCTGGCCGAACGTTACGAGGCGCTGGGCGGCGAAGTCGAACAGGCCGGAAAGCCCTATGCGCCGATCTACCGGCTGGCGCTCGGCCTGTGCGAGCGCGCGCGCAACCGGCCGCTCGATCTCGACCGGGTGCTGGCCATCGGCGACGCCATGCATACCGACATCGCCGGCGCCCATGACATGGGCATCGACAGCCTGCTGATCACCAGCGGCATCCACCGAATGCAATTGCATGGTCCCGACGCGGGCGAACTCGACCATGAGGCCTACAAGCAATTTGTCGAAAGCCATGACGTGACGCCGCTCTTCCGGATGGACCGTCTCGTCTGGTAAGCTGCACACGCGTTTGAGCCCTGCCCTCCGACCGGAAAGCCGATCCATGCACAAGCCCTTCAAGACTTATTATTTCGAGGATCTCAGCGTCGGCATGCGCGAAACCCTCATGAAAACCGTCATGAATGAGGATGTGGTCGGTTTCGCCGAATTGTCGGGCGACCATAATCCGATCCATTTGTCGGATCACTTCGCCGAAAAAATCGCGCTTTGGCGAGCGCATCGCGCATGGCCTCTACACCGCCAGCCTGATCTCGGCGGTGCTCGGCATGTATCTGCCCGGCCCCGGCGCCATCTATCTGCACCAGACCCTGAATTTCAAGGGTCCGGTCAAGATCGGCGACGTCGTCGAAGTGAGCGTCGAGGTCATCGAACTGGTCGAAAAGGGCCGGCGCTGCAAGATGCATTGCGAAGCCAAGGTTGACGGCAAGGTGGTGCTCGACGGCGAGGCCATCGTCATGGTGCCCGCGCGCGAATCGTCGCCGCGCCCGGCCAAACTGGCTCAGGCCTGAGCGCCGCCGAATTTCGGCCCCATATTTGCTGGGAACGACTGGACGGGTTTCCGTCCCACGTCTTAATTGCCGTTTCGGGAAGCCAGCATGGGGCCGCAGTCGCAATTCATTCTCAGCGTCGATCCCACGCGCCCGCCAAAAGGTCTGGAGGGCGCGGTCGTCGCCATCGGCAATTTCGATGGCGTGCATCGCGGCCACCGCGCGGTGATCGCGCGGGCGAAAGCTTTGGCGCAAAAGCTCGGACGGCCCTGCGCGGTGCTGACCTTCGAGCCCCACCCCGCCGATTATTTCGGCGGCGGCGCGCAAATCTTCCGCCTCACCACCCGCGACGCCAAGGCCCACAGGCTGGCCGAACTCGGTCTCGACGGCATGATCGTGCTGGGTTTCGATTCCGGTCTGGCGACGCTTGGGGCCGATGATTTTTTGAACGAAATCCTGGTCAGGCGACTCGGCGCCGGCGCGGTCGTCGTCGGCTATGATTTCCATTTCGGCGCCAAGCGCTCCGGCACGCCCGCCTATCTGCTCGAAGCCGGGCCAAAACTCGGGCTGATCGTGGAAATCGTCGAAAAGGTCGTCGCCGACGAGGAGGGCTCGCTCAATGCGGTCTCCTCCACCGCCACGCGCGAGGCCTTGATGCTCGGCGATGTCCGCGGGGCCGCCGCCCTGCTCGGCCATCCCTGGTCGCTGACCGGCCCGGTCATCCATGGCGCCAAGCTCGGTCGCCAGCTTGGCTTTCCCACCGCCAATCTGGCCGTCGATCCCGCTTGCCGGCTCAGACATGCGATCTACGCCGTCGAGGTCGCGGTCGATGGCCAAAGGCTCAAGGGTGTGGCGAGTTTCGGCCGGCGCCCGACCGTCGATGACGGGCCGCCGCTGCTCGAAGTCTATATTTTCGATTTTGCCGCCGATATTTATGGCAAGGAAATCGAGGTTTTCTTCATCGACTTCCTCCGCCCGGAGCTGAAATTCGATTCGCTCGAGGCGCTTGGTCGCGCAAATCGGTCGCGACGAGATCGCGGCGCGGGAAAAACTTGGCGCGTGACGCCGCAAAACGGCGCCAATTTCGGCTGTTTTATGCCGGAAATTAGACCAATTTTTCCGATTGATCGATTTCGCGCCCGAGCGTTTTGTTCCTGCGTAATTTCCCGCCTAAATTCTCGCTCGAATCGCCGGTCCGGGATTCGCAAGAAATTGCGCAGCATGAGGTCGAGATGAAAATTCTGGCAGTGGCCGTCGCGCTTTTCGCCGTTCTTGCCTTCGCAGTCGGCTGGAAAGCCGGCGATGTCACGATGGAGCTCCTCGGCCCCTTCGCGCTGATCGCCGCTTATTGCTGCTGGCGCAGCGCGCCGATCTCGCGCTTCCTGAAAATTTTCATCGCCTTGTTTTCGGTCGAGACCATCGTGTTCGGCCTTGCCGATTTTTCGGCGCGTTTCGGCTATTGGCCCAAGGCGCTCGAAGAGGCGCCCATTCCGACCACGCTGGTGCTGACCGTGGCGATCTTCGCCATCATTGTCTTCGCCGTTCACCATATTCCGGTGGTGCTCGCCATGACCCGCATCGCCGACCGCTTCTTCTGCGCCAGCGATATCACCGTCGCCGATTTCGGCCCCTTGCGCCTGAACATGCTCAAGCGCGTCCTGGCGACCGGCATGGTGGTCTTCCTGGTGCTGATCAATCAGGCGCAGGTGGCGATCTCGGTGCGGCTCAGCTTCTTCAACCGCGATTTCTTCAACGCCATTCAGGAAAAGAACGGGCCGGAATTCTGGCGGATGCTGATCTGGGTGTTCATGCCCTGGGCCTTCATCTATGTCGCGAGCGCGGTGATCGAATATGTCATCAGCTCTTATCTGGTCATTCGCTGGCGGCGCTGGCTGACGCGATTCTACATCAATCATTGGCTGGAAGGACATACCCATTACCGCATGTCGCTGATCGGCGGCGTGGCCGACAATCCCGACCAGCGTATTTCTGAAGACGTCGCCCGCTTCATCGACGGCGGCGGCGAGGGCGGCGCCTTCGGCTATGGCGTCTATAATTATTCGATCATGCTGATCTCGACCCTGTCGTCGCTGGTCTCCTTCGCCATCCTGTTGTGGAGCCTGTCGGCCAATTTCACCTTTCCGGGCACCAATTTCGCCCTGCCGGGCCTGTTGTTCTGGGTGGCGCTGCTCTATGCCGCGACCGGCACCGGCATCACCCATCTGATCGGCCGTCCGCTGACCAAAATCATGTTCGCGCGGCAAAAAGCGGAGGCCGATTTCCGCTTTTCGCTGGCCCGCCTGCGCGAATACAGCGAGCAGGTGGCGCTGCTGGACGGCGAAGAAGCCGAGCAGGTCGGGTTGCGCGAACGTTTCGGCGCGTTGATCGCCAATTATCTCGAAATGATCGACCGGCGCAAAAAGCTGGTCGCCTTCACCGGCTTCTATGGCCAGGTCAGCCCGCTCATCCCCTATGTCTTCGCCGCGCCCTTCTATTTTGCCGGCAAGATCGCGCTGGGCGTCATGACCCAGACGGCGCAGGCTTTCGGGCATGTCGAAGGGGCGCTGACCTTCTTCATCACCAATTATACCTCGCTGGCCGGCTTCCGCGCGGTGCTCGACCGTCTGACCGTCCTTCGACGCGGCCATCGAGGCGGCGCAGGCGGGAGGCGGGTTCAAACGCGTCCCCAACGCCCCGGCCCCTGCCCTGCGTCACGCCAACATCGCCTTGCCGAACGGATCGACTTTGCTGCGCTCGGTCGATCTGACCCCGACGGCAGGCCGCAATCTGCTGGTCACCGGACCGTCCGGAGCCGGAAAATCGACCCTTTTCCGCGCGCTGGCCGGTGTTTGGCCGTTCGGCTCCGGCGAAGTCGATCTGCCTGCCGAGGGCTGCGTCATGCTGTTGCCGCAAAAACCCTATGTGCCGATCGGCACGCTGCGGGAGGCGGTCGCCTATCCGGCCGGCGAAGATATTTTTTCCGATGAGGCGATAAAGGTGGCCCTGACCGAGGCCCACCTGGCGGAACTGATCGAAAAACTCGACGTGACCGATAATTGGCCGCAAAGGCTATCGGGCGGCGAGTTGCAGCGGTTGGCCATCGCCCGGGCCGTGCTCGCCCGTCCGGACTGGCTGTTGCTCGACGAGGCGACTTCGGCGCTGGACGAGGAAACGGAAGCCGCGATCTACGCCATGCTGGCCGTCATCCTGCCCGACACGACGCTGATCTCCATCGGCCATAGCAGCGCTCTGAAGGCCTTCCACACCGATCGTGTGGAGGTGCGGGCCGGAGGCGCCGCCGGCGCGACGGTGGTGACGCAGGCGACGGTTTAAGTCTCGTTCGCGCTTCAGCCGTGCGGCAAGAAAATCGGCACGCCCGCGAGGGGATGCAGCCAGAACAAGGTCGCGACCCACAAAACCGTGCCCGTCACCACCGCCGCCGCGTCGCCGCCCCAGCCCCGCGCCGGCTTTTTCGGCCCGAGGCCGCGCCGCGCGACCGAAACCCGGTCATAAAGGGCGAAGGCCAGAAAAGAGCCGAACAGCAGCAGCGCCAGAAGGTCGCCGTTGGCGACGAGATGCGCCAGCGCCCAGACGATGGTCGCCGTCAGCATGGGATGGCGAACCGCATCGCGGATATGCGACGGGATATGGGAGGTGGCAAGCAGGATGAAGGCCGGCAGCATCAGGGTGATCGCGAGATGCCGGCCCCATAAGGGCGGATACCACAGCACCACATTGGCCTCCGATCCCCGCAGGGCGGATACGCCGTAGACGATCATGATAAAGCCGGCCAGCGAGATCAGCGCAGAGACGCCCTTGGTCGGTTTTTCCCGAGCTTCCGGACCAGATCGGCATGAAAGTCGGTAAAGGTCGGCGCCAGATGGGCGCCTAAAAACAGGATCAGACCGATAATCAAGAGCGCCATGGCGAAATGTCTCCGTGGAGGGAAGTTCAGTTGGTGGGTGTTAGTGCTGGCGCGGGCGCAGAAGCTGGAGCGGTTTTCGCCGCCTTCGAAATCTTTGTCCCAGCCTTTTTCCCGGACTTTTTATCCGGCGCGCCGTCATTCGTCGCCGCCAGTCGCGTCTGCAATCGGAAATCGCGGGCTTCGGTCAGGCGCAAGGCGCAAAAGCCTTGTGCGTCGTCGCGGTCATAGTCACGGCAGGTCTGCGCGCGCTGCGACGAAAAGCCCGCCTGTTCCCTGCACCGCCGCCTGGATCGCGGGCTTGTCCTTCTTGAGGCGCGCCAGCAGGCTGCGAAAATGCGCGCGGACGTTTTTTTCCGCCGTGGCCCGGTCGCGTTCGATCGTCTTGGCCTCGGCCTCGCCGAAAGTGCTGCCTGGCGGTCCCCACAGGCCGGCGCCGTCGACGCGGCAATCGGCCTGCGCGAAGGAGCAGGCTCCTGAAGGGCTTGTCGCGCGCAAGGCGCCGTTGAGAATGTCGAATTGCAGAGGACAGGCGGAGGAGTCGAGTGCGTAACGCAACACGCCGTCCGGCGCGCCCAGAGGGTTGAGCTTCAATTGCTCGTCGCCGCCCATCGCGACTTCACAAGCCTGATTGGGCTGGGAAATCTTGTCGCCGGTCAGTGTCAGGCGCGACAGCCGCAGATCGGCGTCGGATTTTTCGACGGTCAAGGCGCCCCGCGAACCGGCCAGACCCAGCGACTTGCCGATGACGGCCTCCACGGCGGGCGGTTTGGCCGGGGCGAAATGTCGGTCCACCACCACCGCGGCTTCTGATCCGCCGGAGGCGCGACGAGGCGCCGCACGAGCGGCGACCGGCGGCGCGCCCGCCTGGCCGACCGGCGTCGGCGCGTCGACGGCGCCGGGCAGCGCCATTTGCGCGCGACTTGCCGGCGGGCGCCAGACACAGGAAAATCATGACGGTGAGGAACACAGGACGCATGTGAGTTTTTCTGGTCGTTTTTCTGGAGTTTATCGCTGGAAACCGGATATTTCTTAACCCTGTCCCGATCACCCTGCCAGAATTGACCGGCGCAGCGCAAATGAAAACCCCCGCCACAGGCGGGGGTCGGAGACGCGAAGGCCGGAAGCTGCCAAAAGGCTTAATATTTGGCGACCACGGGCGCGGCGTTCGAACCGCCGAAACGGTAGACGAGGTCCAGGGAGAACGTCCACGGCTGATAATTGGTGTGCAGCGTGCTGTAGGCGTAAGCGCCCGGCAGCAGCCGCGACGCCGCTGGCGGTCGGCTCGGCGTAAGTGAAGATTTTCCTGACGTCGACGTTGACGCCCCAGTGCCGGTCGATCATGTAATCGAAGCCGGCTTGCGCGACGCCGCCAACCGAAGCGGGAACGCTGATGCCGGTCAGGAAGGCGTTCCTGTTGCCCAAGGAAAACACGGGCGTGAGACCGCCGCCGACATAAGGCTGAAAGGCGCCAAACTGATTGAAGTGATAGACCACGGTCATCGGGA
Organism: uncultured Alphaproteobacteria bacterium; assembly: GCA_963813955.1. GTDB lineage: Bacteria > Pseudomonadota > Alphaproteobacteria > Rhizobiales > Beijerinckiaceae > Rhodoblastus. Next base: position 6,976 of record CAWFBN010000063.1, read on the forward strand.
CAAGGGAAAGCAGGCCCTCGCCCAACTTGGTGCCGTTGGTCAGAGTCGGATTCAAGGGATAGAATCCCTTGGTCTTGATGCTGACGTAAGCGGGAACGCCAGTGGAAATTTCGAACGACCAGTTGGGGTTGACGAAAACGCCCGCCACGCCGTTTGCGGTGACAACATTGCTGAGCGTCGCGCCGACATTCGACGGATAGGCGCTGAGGTCGCCGCGGACCACGCGGGCGCCGAGCGGGCCGTAAACGCGCGAGTCGCTGGTGTTCACGACATAGACTGCGCCGAGCTTGACGTAAAACGGTTGGAAGTCATCGACATCGTAGCCAGCACCGGAAGCGGCTCCTTGGCGGATGGCAGATCGGCGGCCCAAACCGCCGTCGAGGCGACCGATCCGGCCAGCAAAGCGCCAGCGGCGCAGGCCCCACGCAACAGGTTTTTGGAAAATTTCAAGTCAAACATTGTGTATCCTCGCCCCGCGACCACGCTTGCTTGCGCGTTAACCGTGAGGCTCACGCCGTATGGTTCCCTTGTCAACCAAACCAAGGTTTTTTACGGCTCTCCGCGCGCCTTTCCGGCGGAAATTCCGGCGCGCGTCGCTTAATTGCAACAGTAGGGACCCCGACGCCAGCGATCGGGAAGGATAAATCCCCGCGCCGCGCCGACGCGGGTTGCGACTGAAAAACCCCGCCCCTATATCAGTCGCGCTCTTGCATGAAAGCGTACCCATCCCAATGTGAACGGCAATCGGGGACCGGGCGGACGAAACGTCCGCCCTTCACCGGACCGCCTCGGGGTCCGGCGGTTCTGCGAAGGAAAAGGAAAAGTTACAAATGGCTAAAGTCATAGGCATCGATCTCGGCACCACCAATTCCTGCGTCGCGGTGATGGAAGGCTCGACCCCCAAAGTCATCGAAAACGCGGAAGGCGCGCGCACGACACCGTCGATCGTCGCCTTTACCGATGATGGCGAGCGACTCACCGGCCAGCCGGCCAAGCGCCAGGCGGTCACCAATCCGGAAAAGACCTTTTTCGCGATCAAGCGTCTGATCGGCCGCACCTACGACGATCCCATGACCAAGAAGGACATGGGCCTCGTTCCCTACAAGATCGTCAAGGCGGGCAATGGCGACGCCTGGGTCGGCGCCGATGGCAAGCAATATTCGCCGTCGCAGATTTCCGCCTTCATCCTGCAGAAGATGAAGGAAACCGCCGAATCCTATCTCGGCCAGCCCGTCACCCAGGCGGTCATCACCGTCCCGGCCTATTTCAACGACGCCCAGCGCCAGGCCACCAAGGACGCCGGCAAGATCGCCGGCCTTGAAGTGCTGCGCATCATCAACGAACCGACCGCCGCCGCGCTGGCCTATGGCCTCGACAAGAAGGGCGCCGGCACCATCGCCGTCTATGACCTCGGCGGCGGCACCTTCGACGTGTCCGTGCTCGAAATCGGCGACGGCGTGTTCGAAGTGAAGTCGACCAATGGCGACACCTTCCTCGGCGGCGAGGATTTCGACATGCGCCTGGTCGAATATTTCGCCGAAGAGTTCAAGAAGGAGTCCGGGATCGACCTCAAGAAGGACAAGCTGGCCCTCCAGCGCCTCAAGGAGGCGGCGGAAAAGGCCAAGATCGAATTGTCCTCGGCCACCCAGACCGACATCAACCTGCCCTATATCACCGCCGACGCTTCCGGCCCGAAGCATCTGACCCTCAAGCTCACCCGGGCGAAATTCGAGGCGCTGGTCGACGACTTGATCCAGCGCACGGTCGAGCCCTGCCGCAAGGCGCTCAAGGACGCGGGCCTTTCCGCCGCCGAGATCAACGAAGTGGTGCTGGTGGGCGGCATGACCCGCATGCCGCGCGTGCAGGAAGTGGTGAAGCAGTTTTTCGGCAAGGAGCCCCACAAGGGCGTCAATCCTGACGAAGTCGTCGCCATCGGCGCGGCGGTGCAGGCCGGCGTGCTGCAGGGCGACGTCAAGGACGTGTTGCTGCTCGACGTGACCCCGCTGTCGCTCGGCATCGAAACGCTCGGCGGCGTCTTCACCCGCCTGATCGACCGCAACACCACCATCCCGACCAAGAAGAGCCAGGTGTTCTCGACCGCGGAGGATTCCCAGACCGCCGTCACCATCCGCGTCTTCCAGGGCGAGCGCGAAATGGCGGCCGACAACAAGGCGCTCGGCCAGTTCGACCTCGTGGGCATCCCCCCGGCGCCGCGCGGCATGCCGCAGATCGAGGTGACCTTCGACATCGACGCCAACGGCATCGTGTCGGTGACCGCCAAGGACAAGGCGACCTCCAAGGAACAGAAAATCAGCATCCAGGCGTCGGGCGGCCTGTCCGAATCCGACATCGAGAAGATGGTCAAGGACGCCGAGGCTCATGCGACCGAGGACAAGCAGCGCCGCGCCCTGGTCGACGCCCGCAACCAGGGCGAAGCCATGGTCCATTCGGCGGACAAGTCGCTGAAGGAATTCGGCGACAAGGTCTCCGAGGCCGACAAGAGCGCGATCGAGGCGGCTGTCGCCTCGCTCAAGACCGCTCTCGAAGGCGAGGACATCGAAGCGATCAACGCCCGCTCGAACGAGTTGGCGCAGGCCTCGATGAAGCTCGGCGAAGCCATGTACAAGGCCGAACAGGCCAGCGCGGGCGCCGCGCCCGGTCACGAAGGCAAGCCTGAAGAAGACGTGATCGACGCCGACTTCAAGGAAGTCAAGGACGACAAGAAAGGCGCCTGAGCCTTTTCGGCGCGGGACATGTCCCGCGCCGTTTTTTTGACGATTCCCCGTTTCGCTGGCGTGAAAAATGCTGGCGAAGCCCGCGGCGGCATGCGAGAAAGCCGCGTTCCGGCGAAACGCTCCGGACAACAGTCCTTTGTGAAAGATTTGGATCAGCACCGTCGATGGCCACCAAGCGCTGCTTTTATGAAATCCTCGGCGTCAGCCGGACCTGTTCCGACGCCGACCTCAAGAGCGCCTTCCGCAAACAGGCCGTTCAGCACCATCCCGACAAGAATCCCGGCGACAAGAAGGCCGAGGCCAAGTTCAAGGAAATCAACGAAGCCTATCAAATCCTGTCCGACGGTCAGAAGCGCGCGGCCTATGACCAGCATGGCCATGCCGCCTTCGAGCATGGCGGCTGGGCGGCGGCGGTGGCTTCGGCATGGGCGAGGGTTTCGCCGCCTCCATGGCCGATATTTTCGACGACCTGTTCGGCGACGTCATGGGCGGCGGCCGGCGGCGGCCGGTCAACCGGGCGCGAGCGCGGCTCGGACCTGCGCTACAATATGGAAGTCACGCTCGAAGAGGCGTTTCGCGGCAAGTCGGCGGCGCTGAAAATCCCGACTTCGGTGTCCTGCGAAACCTGTGGCGGCTCCGGCGCCAAGGCCGGCTCCAAGCCGAAGACCTGCGGAACCTGCGCCGGCCACGGACGCGTGCGCGCCCAGCAGGGCTTTTTCTCGATCGAACGCGCCTGCCCGGCCTGTCAGGGACGCGGCGAAGTCATCGACAATCCCTGCCCCGCTTGCTCCGGCGCCGGCCGCTCGACGCGGGAACGCTCGCTTTCGGTCAATATTCCGGCCGGCATCGAGGACGGCACGCGCATCCGCCTCACCGGCGAGGGCGAAGCCGGGCTGCGTGGCGGTCCCGCCGGGCGATCTCTATATTTTCCTGTCGATCAAGCCGCATCCCTACTTCCAGCGCGAAGGGGCCGATCTCCATTGCCGCGTGCCGATCTCCATGGTGCAGGCGGCGCTCGGCGGCGACATCAAGGTCCGCGCCGTCGACGGAACCGAACTCAAGGTCAGGGTCGACGAGGGCACGCAATCGGGCCGCCAGTTCAAGATCAAGGGACGCGGCATGCCGGTCTTGCGCTCGCGCGAATTCGGCGACCTCTATATCCAGGCCAATGTCGAGACGCCGCAGAACCTGACCCGGCGTCAAAAGGAGTTGCTGGCCGAATTCGAAATCGAATCGACCCACAAGACCCATCCCGAATCGGCCGGTTTTTTCGCCCGGATGAAAGAGTTTTTCGATCTGGCCTGAACCAGACGGGTTTGCCTTGACGCTGCCGATCGATTGTAAAAGATTTCATGGCAATCGGATCGATCAGGGTCCAAGGGCAAAAAAATTGAGCGTGCAAAAAAGTCCGGTTCACAAACTCCGGCCGCCCGGCAGGAACCTGATCGATGATCGATTGGGCGACGAGGCGCGCTTTATCCGTTCCTGGCTCGAAAACCCGCGGCTCGCCGGCGCGATCGCGCCCTCGGGCCGTTTTCTCGCCCGCGCCATGGCGCAATGCGTCGATCCCGGTCGCGCGACGGACCGATCATCGAACTCGGCCCCGGCACCGGACCCGGTGACGCAGGCGCTGCTCGCGCGCGGCGTCGCCGCCGAACGGCTGGTGCTGGTCGAATATGAACCGTCCTTCTGCAATCTGCTGCGCCACAAGTTTCCTCGTGTAAAGTTGATACGCGGCGACGCCTACCGGCTGGCCGAGACGCTCGCCGGGCATCTCGGAGGGCGTCGTCCGGCCGCCATCGTCTCCAGCCTGCCGCTGCTCACCAAGCCGGAGGCCGCGCGCCTCGCGCTGCTGCGTCAGGCTCTGGATCTGATGGGACCGAACGGGCGCTTCATCCAGTTCACCTATGGCGTCAAATCGCCGGTGCCCACCCATGTTGGCGGCGCGCTGCATTTCCGGACCCAGGCGCTGGCGCCGATCTGGCTCAACCTTCCGCCCGCGCGCATTTACATCTATCGGCACGTCGATTGCCCGAAACTCGAGCTGCCGACCGACATGATCGACAAGCTGGTGCAGCACTCGCGCCGTGTCGGCCGCGAAATCCGCGACGAACTGGACGAGGCGCGCGCGCCGATCTGGCAAGCGGCGACGACAAGGCGCGAAGCGGCGCGAAAACGCGGCGGTCCTGGCCAGTCGAGTTACGCCAGCCCGGAGATGTTTCAACGCGCCGCGAACCGGCTGCCAGTCCATGAAAACATAGGCAATCGCCCCATACTCTACCGCCAGCGACCGACAAACTCATCGTCGCGCTCGATCTCCCCGATGTCGCGCAAGCGCCGCGACATGGTCGCGACGCTCGGCGACGCCGTCTCGTTCTACAAGATCGGCATGGAGCTGGCCTATGGCGGCGGGCTGGCGCTGGTCGAGGAATTTTCCAGCGCCGGCAAGCAGGTTTTCGTCGATCTGAAGCTGCACGACATCGGCAACACCGTCGAAAAGGCGACCGCGCAGATCGCCAGGCTCGGCGCGCGCTTCCTCACCGTCCACGCCTTTCCGCAAACGCTGGCGGCGGCGCAAGCGCGGCTCCGAAAACTCGCGCCTGCAAATTCTCGGCGTCACCGTGATGACCTCCTACGACGATGCCGATCTCGCCGCCTGCGGCTATCGCCTGGACGTCCGCGACCTCGTGGCCCTGCGCGCGCGACAGGCCCGGGAGGCCGGCGTCGCCGGGCTGATCCTGTCGCCGGAGGAACTTGTCGCCACGCGGGCGCTGGTCGGCCGGACATGCTGCTGGTGACGCCGGGCATCGGCCCGGCCGGCGCGGCGCTCGGCGACCAGAAGCGGGTGGCGACGCCGGCGCGAGGCTTTCGCGACGCGGCGCCGATCATATCGTGGTGGGCCGGCCGATCCTCGCGGCCGACGATCCGCGCGCCGCCGCGCTCGCCATCCAGCGCGGAAATCGCGCGAAAAGAAACGACCACCGCTAAAAAAAAAACGCCGGGCGTACATCCGGCCCGGCGTCGCGTCCCGAGCGCTGGGGGACAGCGCCCTCGGACTGTCAAGATCTAGCCGGCAATATGTAAACGCATGACGTAAAAGGGACGAGAACTAAGACATGCCAAAAGCCTACATCATCGCCAGCGTGAACGTGAACGACCCGAAGCCTACGCCCGATATGCGGCGCTGGCGCCGCGAGGCGATGAAGAAATACAACGCCCGCGTTCTCGCGCGCGGCGGCCGTTGCGAGGCGCTGGAAGGCGAGGCCCGCTCGCGCAACGTCATGCTCGAATTCGACGATTACGAAACGGCCAAGGCCTATTTCCATTCGGTCGGAGTATCAGGACGGCGCGGGCACATCGCATCGGCGCCGCCGATTTCGATATGACTTTGGTCGAGGGCGTTTGATCCATCTCCAATTTGCTCGCGGGCATCTTTTGAATTGGCGCAAAAAGGCCATAGCAACGACCAATGGAGTGTTGAATGGAGACATGCGGTTGGTCGTGGCCGGCGCCGCCGGGCGCATGGGACAGATGCTGGTCAAGGCGATCGCGGCGAACGAGGGCGCGACCTGGCCGCCGCGCTGGAACGGCCCGGCTCGTCGGCCCTCGGCCATGACGCCGGCGAAATCGCGGGCTTCGGCCCGCTCGAATGTGAAAATCAGCGACGATCCGCTGGCAGGCGCTGCTCCACGCCGATGGCGTGATCGTTCGACGCCGGCGGCGACGGTCGAGATCGCGGCGCTGGCGGCGCAGGCGCGCATCGTCCATGTGATCGGCTCCACCGGGCTCAGCGCGGACGATCTGGAAAAACTCGACGCAGCGCCCGCCACGCCACGCTCATCCGCTCCGGCAACATGAGCCTCGGCGTCAACCTGCTCGCGGGCCTCGTGAAAAAAGTCGCCAAAAC
>CAWFBN010000064.1:0-9711 GCA_963813955.1 uncultured Alphaproteobacteria bacterium
CGTGGAGCGACGCTCGACGCGATCGATCGCATGGTGGAGACTGGCGCGAGGAAATGTTTCGGCTCTCCGGGTCTGCGACTCCTGGCGTCAAATCTTATGTTTAAGTTGTCACCCAATGCGGCTGACCCATCTGCGCCCCTGGTTCACTCCAGGCTGAGAACGCCGCGCGCGGCGGCCATCGCCGGCATCGTTTTCTCGTTGCTGTTTATCAGCAGCCTGGCGTTGCTCTGGCGCGCGCTGCCCATGGACCCGCGCGACACCGGCCTCTGGCTGAGGGAGGGATCCGGCAATGTGTCGCTCGCCCTGAGCCTCTTGCCCTTCGCCGGCATTGCCTTCTTCTGGTTCCTCGGCGTCTTGCGCGATCGACTGGGGGAGAAGGAAGACAAGTTCTTCGCCACGGTATTCTTGGGGAGCGGCCTTTTGTTCCTGGGAATGATGTTCGTCGCCGCGACGGCCATGGGGGCTCTGGTTCAAGCGCACGCCTCGGCTCCCGATGCGCTTCCTGGCTCGGCCACCTTCGCCTTCGTTCGCGCGTTCACATACGATCTCATGCACATCTACGTCCTGAAGATGGCTGCGGTTTTTATGGTCACGACCTCGACCTTGGCTATCAGCACCGAGCTTACCGCCCGCTGGATCGCCTTTCTGGGCAATGCATGCGCCGTGTTTCTTCTCGTCGGCAATGCCTATCTGGACTGGGTTTTTTTCATTTTCCCGTCCTGGGTCCTTCTGGTCAGCGTCTTCATCCTCCGTGACAATTTGTGGGGAAGCGCCGCGCACGGGAGCGAGCCCCCGGATGATCCCTGACCAACCATAATAACGGCGGCGACGCCGCGCCAGACGAAGCGGATGCGAGGCTGAGATGCGAATGTGGGTCATCCCGATGGTCTATGTCGGGGCTGCTGTCTCGGCCGGCCTCTCCCTGCCGCGCCTCGAACAGGCTTATCTCGCCTCCGATACCCTGTTGTTGTCGGTCGGATCGGCGCAGGCTTATCTCTCGGCCGCCGCCTCGGGCATGATGGCGCTGACGGGCATCGTGTTCGCGATGGCTTTCGTCATGGTGCAATTCAGCGCAATCGCCTATTCGCCGAGGCTCGTGCTTTGGTTCGGGCGCGACCCGATCATCTTTCACGCGCTCGGCGTCTTCAGCGCCACTTTCATTTACGCCCTCTTCACGCTGGCCTGGGTCGATCGCGGGGGAGCCGGCGGCGTGCCGCTCCTGTCCTCGCTTCTTGTGGGAGTCTTGATCATTGTCAGCCTTTTCCTCTTTTCGAAGCTGATCCAGCGCCTCGGCGACCTCCAGATCTCGAATGTGCTTCATACGATCGGCGACCGGGGTCGCGCCGTCATTCGCGATCTTTTCCCGCAACTCCCGGAAAATGCGCCACTGGCTGATGAGCCGGCAGTCGCCGCCATTGATGACGGCGAGTTCGGACCCGTCACACTGGAGCTTCACTATTCAGGCCCGCCCCGCACCATCGCCAGGATCAACACCGAGTCCCTCGTCGAACTCGCGCAAGGGGCCAGAGCGACCATCGTCATGCTGAGCGCGGTGGGCGACACGTTGGTCGAGGACACGCCGCTATTGCGGGTCCGGGGCAAAGGGGAGGCAATTCGCGAGGATGCGCTATTGCGGACAATCGAGCTCAGGCGCGAACGAACTTTCGAGCAGGATCCCAAATATCCTCTCCGCCTTCTGGTGGACGTGGCGATCAAGGCGCTGTCTCCCGCCATCAACGACCCGACGACCGCGGTCCAGACCATCGACCAGATCGAGGACCTGCTGCGAAGGCTCGGAGGCAGCCAGTTGTCGTCCGGCGTCATCAAGGACGCGGACGGAATTGTCAGGCTCGCACTTCCCATGCCGTCATGGGACGACTATCTGACCCTGGCCTTCGATGAAATCCGGATCTACGGGGTAACGTCAGTCCAGGTCATGCGCCGGATGCGCTCGGCGCTGGTCAGCCTCGCGCGTTCTCCCCTGCCACCGGCGCGCATCGAAAGGCTTCGGATCTATCTCGCCCACCTCGACTCGGTCATCGCTGCGTCGCCGCTCGATCTCGAGGACCGGTCCATGGCGAGCCAGGAAGATCGCCAGGGTATCGGCATGTCTCGTCGCAGTTGAACAGGCAGCAAACCATTGACCAATTTCTGGCGGCGTATCTTCGCCCTGATCGCGCTGGTTCTGGCTTTAGGCCTCGGAGCCGGCGCGTGGCGCCATTTCGAGCAGCCGACGGTCCTGACCGTCGCGGTGGGACCCGCCAATTCCGACGACGCCGACTTCATCAACGCCTGGAGCCGGTCGCTCGGCTGCCGAAAACAGCGGCATCCGGCTCAAGATTTTGCCGACGTCCGGCCCGGTCGAATCGCTCGAAAAGGTGAAAAATGGCGAGGCCAAACTGGCGGTCACGCGGACGGACGTCGCCAGGTCGGAACGGGCGCGCGCCGTCGCCTTGCTGCATAGCGATCCGGTCGTCATCGTCGCGCCGGAAAAGGCCAAAATCGAAAATTTCGGCCAGTTGAAGGGCAAGACGCTCGGCGTTATCGGCCCGCCGCAGGCGAACGACGCCTTGCTCGAAACCTTGCGGCGCCATTTTCGGATAACGTTGAATGTTGTCGAGGTTCCACAATCGGTGTCCGCAATCGCTGCGGCGCTACGCACCGGCGGTGTCGACGCCCTGCTTTTCGTCGCGCCGACGACGCGCAGCGCCATCATCGCGGACAATTGGGCGGCGACGCGACGCGCGGCCGGGAAAAAACTCGCCTTCGTCCCCATAGACGAAAGCGACGCCATCGCGCTGGCAGCGCCCGCCTATGAATCCGGCGAGATCCCGGCCGGCCTTTTTGGCGGCGCGCCGCCTTTGCCCTCCGAGGAAGTTTCGACCCTGCGCGTGCCGACTTATCTGGTCGCCGACCGCGCCGTCGGGGACGACACGATCACCCTGTTGACCCGCAATCTGTTCGAGAACCGCCAGCGTATCGCCGCCGACGCGCCGATCGCCAGTCTCGTCAAGCCGGCCAGTTCGGACAACGACACGGCATTTCCCATTCATCCAGGCGCCAAGGTTTATTACGCCGGCGAGGAAACGACCTTTATGGAGAAGCATGGCGACTGGCTCTATTACGGCCCGTTCCTGCTCGGCGGCCTGGCTTCAGCCGTGATGGCGGCATTGCGCTATCTCGGTTTTTTGCGCGGACAGGACACCAGCGAAAGCCTGCTCGCGCGAGTGCCGGAGGTCATCGGCATGATCAAAGCGGCGACAACGACGGAGGAACTCGACCAAATTCGCGCAGGGATCGATCAGGCGGTCGAGCGCTTCTCCCAGGATGTGGTCCAAGGCAGCGTGGAAGACCAGAAGACGGCGCCCGTCGCGCTGGCGGTGGATTATCTCGGACGGAAGATTTCCGAACGGCGCCGGGAGATTGTCGGTAAAGCGACGAGGTGAAATGAACCCCAGATAATCACGGCCGCAGAGTGGCGTTAGGCATGAGCGAAAGAACGGGCGTCAGCAAAAGCAGCGTCGCCAACGCGACTGCGGGGCCACCATTGAAGTCGCCTGGCGTGTTCGACACGGCATGAAGGACCATCAGGGTCGCTGCGGGCTTTGGCCTTGACGCTTTGACAACCTGCCTCGCAACTATAAACATTGCCGCTGGGGTCTTTCCGCGAGATGCGCAGGAGCGTTCTATATCATCGCCTTCGCGCCTGGATGGGTGTCGCGGGTGTCGTTTTCGCAATGGCCTCATGCCGCGCCTACGCCCAGGAAATGAGCCTCGCTCCTATTCGGCGGCGCCCGTGGGGACCAATTTCGTGCTCGGCAGCTTTCAGCATGGCTGGGGCGATGTCTCGCTGGATTCCTCGCTTCCCGTCTCCAACGTCAAGGCCGTGATCAATTCGGGCGTGTTGGGCTACAGCCGCACCTTCGACATGTTCGGACAGACCGGCGCCGCCGCCGTGCTCCTGCCCTATGTTCGCGGCGATCTGAGTGGCGACGTCGACGGACAGGGCAAGCAGATCACGCGCGAGGGACAGGGCGACATCGGCTTCCGCTTTTCGCGGAACCTGATCGGCAGCCCAGCGCTGACGCCGGAGGAATTCGTGCGACGCTCGCCGGAAACCACATTCGGCGTGAGTCTGGCCGCCGTCGCCCCGACCGGCGCCTATCATGACCAATATCTGATCAATGTGAGCTCCCATCGTTGGGCGTTCAGGCCCGATATCGGCGGATCGCTGCCGATTGGAAACTGGTTCGTCGAGGGCTCCGCCGGCCTTTGGGTCTTCACGCCCAATACCGATTTTCACGGTGGCCATTTGCGCGGCCAGGAGCCGATTGGGACCCTCCAGGCGCATGTCGGCTATAATTTCGGACCCAATTTCTGGGTCGCACTGGACGCGAACCAATATATGGGCGGAAGAACCAGCCAGGACGGCGTCAACGCCAATAATGACCAGTCCGTCTTCCGCTATGGCGCGACGCTTTCCGTCCCGCTTGGCAACGGCTTCTCGGCCAAGGCGTCATGGGGAAGCTGGTTGACCGCGCATAATGGCGGGGCTTTCGACAGAATCAGCGCAACCCTCCAGTATCGCTGGTTCGACCGCTGACGAACCTTATGAGCGATTTGGCCGGAGGAATTATCCGGCGGGTGCATGTTGTCTGGCAAGAAACGCCGGAAATTGCCAAAATCACTCGAGCGGGCCGCTTCACATCCAGCTTAATGTCATCCCTATGTCTCCTGGTATCCCTTCGGGATAGTCGACGACCTGGAACCGCAGCTTGTAGCCGCGCGGCTGCAGGTATCTTTTCCAGAAGTCGTAGATCTCCTTTGGCAGTCCGGTGAGCGTGTTTTCCCAGCCCGACTCAGCCTGATTGATGGCGCGGCCGTGATCGGTAAAAACCTGGTTCGGAACTCTGCCGAGAAAGACTTCGGTCATGCCATTGCTTACGGCGCGCTGGATGATGGCTGCCGCGCGCTTCATCCTTTCTTCGTCCGAAACGCCCGACGGCTTTGAAAACTTTTCCATCAGCGCCTGTTTTTCGGCGTCTGCCGCCGCCATCCGGCGCAGGCTTGCGGAGGCCTTCTCGGCTTCGGCCAAGGAGATAATTTTCATGCAATCCTGTGCTGAAGGCAGGAGATCGTCAATATTAGTCACCGTTTCCTCCCGCCACTATATTTGATAAAATGCTAACGTATATTATCAACTTAAGCATTGACCTGCCTCAACGCAATCTTGGCCGAGCCAGATAAAGCTTTTTCACGGAGCATCGCCCGCCTCATTCGGCCGGAGCCTTTTGCTCGGCGCGATGGCGTCAGCCTTCGGGCTTGGCCGCGAGCCGGGTCGTAATTTTTCGCGCGAAAATACCGACAAAGGACGCCAGCGGCGTGCCGGCATCGCGGCGAACCAGCTGCGAGGCGCCCTGCGCCACCAACAGCAGATCAGAGCCCAAGGATCAAGGCGAAGGAAGTCATCATCACCAGCCGGAAAAGCAGGCGCGCACCTTCGGAGGCCACCTCCAGCACAGGGACGCCAGCACCTTATTCGCTTTGCTCGTCGTCCGGGGAACCCTTGCGAACGGCGGCTTTAGCCCGAGCGGACGCGGTTCTGAAGCGGCGAAACCTTCGATTTTGATCATGACGTGTCGAACCTTGCTTCGTTCGATGAAAAGGCGCGCGGAGCGCGACCGCATTCGAATGTCTCGATGACGATCATCCTGCCGCCGCAGCAGGGGCATGGATGAGGAAGAGATGTCAGTTTGGCGACGCGGTCATCATTGACGACGCGGCATTGCACCGTCTTGACGGACGAGGCGAGGAGTTCGCGGGCGCGGCCGATATTCTGGCGGCGGGAGGCGCTGGCGAACAGGCCATAGTGACGGATGCGGTGGAAGCCGGCGGGCAGAACATGGATCAGGAAGCGGCGAATGGTCGCGCCGAACTGGTCGAATTCGGACTTTGGCAAAGGTGGTGGGGCAATTTCTATCTCTGCCGTCTTTTTCGCCCAGAACCCTTGTGGCGGGTGTGGGATTGTCTCGCGCTTGCACACCCTCGTGAGATAGCCGTTATCGACGCCAAACTCTTCCGCCAAGCTGGTCATAGGAGTGGACCAAACGCGGTCATAAAGTTGCTGCCGCGAGAGCATCACAGGTTGTTTGGGATCGGAGGCGTCCATCACAGGCTCCGTCCCGACGTAATCAAGGGTTCAGGAGCGTCCGCGAGATGGTTGCTTTTTACGGCCCCGGCGATGATCAAATCGCAGAGATAACCGCGGTTGGAATCGGTCTGCGCCTTTACAGCGTGACCCCGGACGCGAACGTAGTAGAAACATGCTGCGGGACTTTTGCGGGACTTTATGTTCCGCTGTGTGCGTTTGGAGCCGTTATGTTCCCTTTTCAAACAAAGGGAGCCCCTGGAAGGCAGGCTTTTTTATCAGCAATTCCAATGAGATGAATGGTCGGAGTGGCGGGATTCGAACCCACGACCCCTAGTCCCCCAGACTAGTGCGCTAACCGGGCTGCGCTACACTCCGACTGCCCGCCTTATAGACAAGGCTTTCCTGCGTGGCAACGGCGCTCCTGAAAAAACGCGGAAAAACCCTCAAAGCCGCGGAAATTCTTGCGCCGCGTCCTTCAGAGTTTTTGCGCATTCGTTCAATTCGCGCGAGGATGCCTTCCAGGCGATGTCTGTCTTGAGGCGACAGGCAGGTTAGTCTCGCGTCAATTCGCGCGGGGCTGGCGGGGCGGGAGGCGCCAATTCGAAAAAATCGTCCTGCGGCCCAGGATCGTCCGCCAAAACGTCTTCCAGCGGAACCTCAACCAGATATTCCGGCGCCGCGCCGCGCGCCCTGCGCTCGGACAAGGATAATACCGTTGCGCCGCGCACGCTCCCCTGCGACGCGGTGACCACCGCGCGCACGCCTTGTTCCTTCAGGATGCGTTGAACGCCCTTGATCGTATAACCCTCGCTATAGAGCAGGATGCGGATCGCGCTGAGTAGCTGGACGTCGTCCGGCCGGTAGTAACGGCGGCCGCCAGCGCGTTTTACCGGCCGGATCTGGGTGAATTTGGTTTCCCAGAAACGCAGCACATGTCGGGGGAGATCCAATTCTTCAGCGACTTCGCCGATGGTGCGAAAAGCGTCCTTAGTCTTTTCCATCGCGCGCTCCGCGTCCTCTCCTGGCCCGCCTGCGATGGCAAATCCCGGCGTTTTTTTGCGCTGGCGACCGCAAATCCGGTCACGGCTTTCCTATCGCCAACGACCTAATGTCGCGGCAAGCCAAAGACTTGTCCAGAGAATTGAAGAGCGTCTGTTCAGAGAGCTTGCCAAAAAGCATTGTCCAAGGGAGCTTGCGAAAGTCACTCCGCAAGTCAGCCCATCGTCTCACTCCCCGGCGGAATCGTTGCCGTTGATCCGGGCGCGCATGATGTGCGATGCCTTGAAAACGAGCACTTTGCGCGGCGTGATGGTCGCCTCGACGCCGGTTTTGGGATTGCGGCCGATGCGCTCGCGCTTGGATCTTTGCAAGAAGGTTCCGAAGCTGGAGAGCTTCACATTTTCTCCTCGCAAAATTGCATCGCTGATCTCCTCGATCACCGCTTCAACGAGTTGCGCCGATTCGAGACGTGAGAGGCCGATGCGCCGGAAGACCAAATCGGCGAGATCCGACCGGGTTACTGTGTGGTTGGTTTCAGCGGGCGCTTCTAAAGCGTGATCTTGCGGAGCAGACGGACGATAGTTTCGGGAAATAAGATCTGCATTCGTCATAAGTCCAACCCCAAAAAATTGATTCAATAGCTTCGAGATGGAGATTGCGCCGCCCCATCTTTTTTCAATTTATAATCTCTAACATACGGAAATCGAGAGAAAATCTAGCAACTGCGGTTGATACGGAGGCGAGCCAGTCCCCTTTGACGGCGGCTACGGTCGCGGTGCCGACTGCGCCAGCAGGCAAGACACTATCGTGACCTTGGCTGTTGTTCCGTCGTCACCAGCGTATAAGCGCAGCTCCCCAAGTAAATCCGCCGCCAATGGCCTCGATCATGACCAGATCTCCCCGCTTGATACGATCGTCTTCAACGGCGACTGTCAGCGCGAGCGGGATCGAAGCGGCCGATGTGTTGCCGTGCAATTGCACGGTGGCAGACGACTTTCTCGGGAGCGATGCCGAGCTTTTGTGCCGAGGCGTCGATGATGCGTCGGTTCGCTTCGTGGGGCACGAACCGTCGAGATCCTCCGCCGTCAGGCCGGTCGCTGCAAAGGCGTCGGTCATCACGTCGGTCACCTGGCCGACCGCGAAACGGAAGACTTCCTTGCCCTCCATGCGCAGATGACCGGCGGTTTGGGTGGTCGAAGGGCCGCCATCGACGTAAAGCTTGGCGCGGTGGCGGCCATCGGAACGCAAATGGGTGGTCAGCACGCCGCGGTCTTCGACTGTGCCGTCGCTTTCCTCCGCTTCGAGCACCATGGCGCCGGGCCGTCGCCGAACAGCACGCAGGTGGTGCGGTCCTGCCAGTCCATGATGCGCGAAAAAGTCTCGGCGCCGATCACCAGCGCCCTTTTATGCGAACCGGAGGTCAAAAACTTGTCCGCAGTGGCCACGGCGAAGACGAAGCCGGAGCACACCGCCTGCAAATCGAAGGCGACGCCGCCCTTGATGCCGAGTTCCGCCTGAATCATGGTCGCCGCGGCGGGAAAGGTATAGTCGGGCGTCGAGGTGGCGCAGATGATGAGATCGATGTCCTCGGGGGCGCAATGGGCCTTGGCGAGCGCGACGCGGCCGCCGCCGCGCCGAGCGTCGAGGTGGTCTCGCCCTCGTCAGCGATATAGCGCTGGGTGATGCCGGTTCGCTGCACGATCCAGTCGTCGGAGGTCTCGACCTGCTTTTCCAGCTCTTTATTGGTCACGCAATGTTGCGGCAACGCTGAGCCAACGCCTTTCACCACCGAGCGCAGGCGTTTTTTTTCTTGCGTCAATTAAGGCGTTCCTTCGGATATTGGTCGTTTTCGGCTTTTCCTTATGCTTGACCCACTTCGCCGGCCGGCGCTTCCAACAATTCGTTTTCGGGACCGGCCGTGGTTTCCACCAAACTCATCATGTCGCGGATCTTGTCCAGCAGTCCATGGCGCACCATGCCGTGACCGATTTCAATCGCGCCGAAAAGCCGTCGGCGTCGACGCCGCCATGGCCCTTGATGACGACGCCGTCGAGCCCCAGCAGCACCGCGCCATGAATTTCACGCGGCGACAATTTCGCCTTGAGATCCTGGAAGGCCGAACGTGCGATGAAGGCGCCGAGTTTGGTTGTCAATTCTAATTCAAGGCCTGACGCAGATAGGCGGTGATCTGCTTGGCCGTGCCTTCCGCCGTCTTGGAGCGCGATATTGCCGGTAAAGCCCTCGGTCACCACGACATCGACGGTGCCGCGTCCGATATCGTCGCCTTCGACGAAGCCGTGATAGCTGAGGAGCGGCAAATCGATGGCCTGAAGCAGACGCGACGCGGCCTTCACCTCTTCGATGCCCTTGACCTCCTCGACACCGACATTGAGAAGGCCGACGGTCGGGCGCTCCACGCCGAACAGGCTGCGCGCCATGGCGGCGCCCATGATGGCAAGATCGACATAATGCTGGGCGTCCGCGCCGATCGTGGCGCCGACGTCGAGCACCACCGAACGTCCGCGCACGGTCGGCCAGATCACCGGCCAGCGCGGGACGGT
>CAWFBN010000065.1:0-3439 GCA_963813955.1 uncultured Alphaproteobacteria bacterium
CGATATTGGCCATGGTGCGCAAGCAGATTTTCGACATGGCCATCAGCGCGCCGGTATTGCCGGCGGAAACCGTGCAATCGGCCGCGCCGGTCTTGACCGCCTCGATCGCCTTCCACATCGACGAATGGCGCCGTCCGGCGCGCAAGGCCTGGCTCGGCTTGTCGGCCATGCCGACCGAAACGTCGGTGTGATGAAAGACCGTCGCGTCGGCCAGACGGGGATGGGCGTCGAGCAAGGGCATGACTTTTTCGCGGTCGCCGAACATAGGGAACCTTAAGATTCGCGGCTGACACTGCAAGAGCATTTCAGCGGCCGGGCGCGAACCACTAGTGGGCTTAACTCGCCGCCCATGGCGTCCAGCGCTATCCGCACAGGCTTATCCATACCCGCATTTTCTCCAATTCCGGGCGTCGCGCGCCCCGCCGCTTCCCGGCCGGCGCGCGACAATAGCTTTTGCGCGGCGCTTGGCAAGAGCTTTTGCATGGCGCTTGGCAAGTCCCTCACGCCAATTTAGGATCATGCAAAGCGCTTGATCGCCGGCTGAGCGTCAATCCTTTTTGAGGCCGCCCAGTATATTGAACGGAGATATTTTCCGGTCTTCCGGCCCCTCGGCGACGTCTTCGAAACGCGCGCCGGGGCTGCGCGGATAGGCGTCCAGCCCAAAGCCAAAGTCCATCGCCAAAGCGCCGAGATCGACCTTGCCATTGATGATCGGATCGGGCGGATCGCGCTGTTCCGCCAGAAAATGCGTTGCCTCGATTTCGGCCATCGCCCGCGCATAAGCCGCCTCGGCCTCGGCCTGTGGCGCGAATTCGACCTCGAACGTCTCATTGATCGCGGTTTCAAAAGGCTCCAGCGTCACCACGCAGGTCTGGGTGACGATCGCTGTCACGCGGCCCTTGACGTAAAGGCCTTCTTTTCCCCGCCTTGAGGCATCGGCTTCGACCAAAAGATCGCGCAACGCGACCAGGCCGTCGAGTTCGGCCAAGGCTGCGCATTCGGCCTCGCTCGCCGGCCATTTGAGCCGCAGGCCTCCTTCGCCGACGGAAGAAACAGCCAGCGGCCGCGAAAAGGGCTAGGGGCCGTCGGATAAATGCAATTCGGTCATGGATTTCCCTCTTTTCTCAGGGAGCCGGAAAAGGAACTTCGCCGCGCAAGAAAAGTTTCGAGCGGCGCTTCGGCAAGTTTGTGGTGGGCGGCGATCACATAAGCCGCCAGCACGCTGGCGTCGCCTTCGCCGGCAAGAACATTGCGCTTCAGGGCAGCGGCGAGTTCCGTTTCGCCCTGATCCATGGCCGCTGCATAGGCGACGCCGCGTCCCATGAAAGCGCTGGCAAGTTTTTTCATTTTTTTCGGCACGCCGACGTCGGAAATGCCGATTTGGCGCAAGGCGTCGTCCAGACCGGAGAATATGGCGTTGGACAGGGCCTGGGCGACTTCCGGCCCCGGTTGCGGCAGCAGGCTGAGACGGCGCAGGACCAGTCCGGCATTGAGGACCAGGATTTCGAACCGGCCTTCGAATGTGTCGGGCGCAGCGCCAGGGCCAGTGAAAACGCCGGCAGACGCGATTGCGCCATGATCGCCGCATGCAGCCGCGCGACCGTTTTTTCATGCGGGTTTTTTCGGAAAAGGCCAAAATCATGGTCTGTGATCCTTGGCGGTGCCAGAGCAAATTAGAGCAGAGCGGCGACCGGTTGGCGTTACCAAAACGCATCAAATTTAAAAAGCCCGAGCCTTTCCGATCGGAAAGGCGCAGGCTGCGGCCTTGCTTTTGCCTAAAGCGGGGGGTAGGCGTGTGCGCGACCGGATGCAAGGACAATCTTGCGGGGTAGGCGCGGAGAATTCAAGATGGCATCGAAGGCTGAAACGCATTTGGGATCGAACGCCGTGCGTCGGATCGGCGGAGCGATGCTGGTCCTGACCGCGAGCCTTGTCATGACCGCGCCGGGCCGATGCGGACTTTTCGACGATAACACCATCCATCGCGGCTATATCTTCGACGATCAGACATTGGCGCAGGTGCGCACTGGATCGCCCGCCGAGCAGGTTTTGATCGTGCTTGGAACGCCTTCCACCACGTCCACCATTGGCGGCGAGGCCTGGTATTACATCAGTCAGAAACTGGAGCGCTACGCGCCCTTCCTGCCGGCCCGCGTCACCGAACAGCATATTTTCGCGGTCTATTTCGACAAAAGCAAGAAAGTGGTCCGCACCGGAAATTATGGACTGGAAGATGGCCGCGTTGTCGACTTCTCCTCGCGCGAAACCGTGACCGGCGGCGGTGAAAACAGGCTGTTGCAAACTCTGCTGAAGCAGGCCGGCAATTTCCAGATGAAATTCTAGAGCGTTTTCAAGCCAAGTGGGCACAGGTGGCGTGAAGAAAACGTGTAAAGACAAACACCGAGAGCATTCTTCGCCTGACCTGAACCAGGGTCGTCATTGCGAGCGAAGCGAAGCAATCCACCCTGGCCACAACCGCAAGCCATGGATTGCTTCGCTTCGCTCGCAATGACGGGGCCAGGTCAATACAGGCGAGAAAGCTACTAGAGCCCCGATCTGATGCAGCAGATCGGAAAAGGCTCTAGAGCGGGTTCGGTCCGATAGACGACAAAAAACCCGCGGAAAAATTTTCCGCGGGTTTTTTGTTGGCGAGGATCGGCCGGGAATTTTCCCGGCCGAAAAATTCTAATCACAGACCCCGATGCGCCAGAATGGCGAGCAGCAGCAGCGCCACGATATTGGTGATCTTGATCGCGGGATTGACGGCCGGGCCGGCCGTGTCCTTGTAGGGGTCGCGGACGGTGTCGCCGGTGACCGAGGCCTTGTGGGCGTCACTCGCCCTTGAGGTGGGTCACGCCGTCCTTGTCGACAAATCCGTCTTCAAAGTTCTTCTTGGCGTTGTCCCAAGCGCCGCCGCCCGAGGTCATCGAGATGGCGACGAACAGGCCGTTGACGATCACGCCGAGCAGCGAGTGCGCCAAGCGCCGCGAAGGCCGAAGACTTGGAGTTGGAAGATTTTCAGAATAGGGGAAAGCCGGAAAGCCATTCTGGAAACGCGTGACGAATCCCATGTTCGATCCGAAATGCAAAGGCCGGTGGAGAGGAGCAGTGCAGGGAATCAAGCCGAGTCGGCACGACATTCAAATAACCCGTGGCCCGTGGGCCGGCGCAGCATTGGCCGCGTGCCTCCTTGTGCTCATCCCGGTCGCACCTGCTGAAGCGCAAACGCAGTTTCCGCCCGCGCAAACCAAACCCGCACCGGCGCGAGCATCGCGGAGCCTGAGCGCGTTCCACTCGCGTTCTTGAAGCGCAGCGTTTTCTTCAAGGAGCGCGGCTGGACGCCGGGTCATAGGTTCACTCAACGAGCGGGCGCCGTGCGCCGCCTCAGGCGCCCCAAGCCACAGCTGCTTCCGCCAGTCCTGCGGCGTCTAGCAATTGG
>CAWFBN010000066.1:0-5828 GCA_963813955.1 uncultured Alphaproteobacteria bacterium
TTCCTCACCATGAGGGGATGGTGCTTTAAGAGCGGGCACTCAGTCGTTCTGTAAAATCATGTTGCGCACGATGGGATAAACCTGGTTTTCCCATCTCTTGCCGCTGAACACGCCATAATGGCCGACGCCCGCTTGCAAATGATGCTTCTTGCGGAAGGGTTTCAGGCTCGAGGCGAGGTCATGCGCCGCCATGGTCTGTCCCACGGCGCAAATATCGTCGCGCTCGCCTTCCACCGTCAGCAGCGCCGTCTTGCGGATGGCCTTGGGATCGACCTTGCGGCCACGGAACATCATCGTGCCGAGCGGCAACTGATGTTCCTGGAACACCCATTGCACGGTTTCGAGATAGAATTCGGCGGGCAGATCGAGGACAGCGAAATATTCGTCGTAGAAGGCCTTGGTCACATTGGCCTTGTCGGTCTCGCCACCGGCGAGATTGTGGAAAAGGTCGACATGCGCCTTCACGTGGCGGTCGAGATTCATCGCCAGGAAGGCCGAAAGCTGGATGAAACCCGGATAGACGCGCCGCTGCGCGCCCTTGAACCGTAACGGGACGCGGCCGATGAGGTTCTGCTCGAACCACGACATCGGCTTTTCCTTGGCCAGATGATTGACCTTGGTCGGGTTGATTCGGGTGTCGATCGGTCCCGCCATCAGGGTCATGGACGCCGGCTGGGCGGGATTATTGTCCTCGGCCATGACCGCCGCGGCGACGAGAACCTGGACGCAAGGCTGGCAGACCGCGACGACATGGGCGCCGGGGCCGAGATGTTCGAGGAACTGAATGACATGGGCGACATATTCGTCGAAGCCGAAGGCGCCGTCGGCGAGGGGCATGTCGCGCCCATTGTGCCAGTCGGTGATATAAACGTCATGATCGGCGAGTAGCGTATTCACCGTCGAACGCAGCAGCGTGGCGAAATGGCCGGACAAAGGCGCCACGACCAGCACGCGCGGCTGCTGGGCGGAAATGTCCTTCTTGAAATGCAGCAGGGTCGCGAAGGGGGTGACCAGCGCCGCCTCTTCCGTCACCGGCGCCATTTCGTTGCCAACAAGAACGCTCTTGATGTTGTAGGGAGGACGCGTGTGGGTGAGGCCAGCGCGGTCGATCATCTCGTAAGCGGCGGAAAGATTGCGCACCAGGGCGTTTTCGCCAAGGCCGGCATAGGGTCCGTTCAGGACCTGGAGGGCCATGCGCGCGAACGCCTTGACCGGCGCCATGAGATCCGACTGAGCTTGATAGGCTTGATACAGCATTCGCAGCGCACCGATCCCCATATTTCAGGCCCCTCGGCGGCGCCGGCGGCATAGCTTCAAACCTAAACCAATACGAGGCGACGATGCTCTCATACAATCTTCCTATAGGTGTAAGGCGAAATGAAAGGGGAGGAAAGTGATAATAAATGACCGTCATGGGGGAAGAAAGTTCTTTTCGCCGCAAAGCGCGGCAATATGTCCATAATTTGCGCATTGCGAATACGGCCGCAAATGTTCTAATTTGAGTCTGGCGGCGCACGAAAAAGCCATGGCCGCGGTCTAAAATCAGGCCACGAAATTAATGGAATCCGGACCCCTCGCAAATAAAAAAGGGCGGCCGGATCGGGAGCGAAATATTATGGGCAATGCGGTTCTGACCATCAGCAGCAAGAATTATTCATCCTGGTCGCTGCGCGGTTGGCTGCTCTGCAAGATGGCGGGCCTCGACATTCGACGAAAAGCCGCTGTCGATGGACGATCCGAGCGCCAAGGCCGAACTCCTGCTGCTTTCGCCATCCTTTCTGACGCCGGCGCTCGATCACGGCGGCCTGCATGTGTGGGACACGCTGGCGATCGCCGAATATCTGGCCGAGGTGTTTCCCAAGGCCGGGCTCCTGCCGGCCGACCGCGCCGCGCGGACGCATAACCGCTCGGTCTCCGGCGAAATGCATTCGGGCTTCACCAATCTGCGTTCGGCCCTGCCGATGAACATGAAGGGGTTTTTCCCCAATTTCCGCGTCTGGACCGGCGCCAAGCCCGATATCGAGCGCGTCTGCACCATTTGGCGCGAGTGTCTGAGCCTTTACGGCGGTCCCTTCCTGTTCGGCAAGAAGCCGACTCTCGCCGACGCCATGTTCGCGCCGGTCTGCTCGCGCTTCGCCACCTATAACGTGCAGCTCGATTCCGAATGCGCCGGCCTTCCGCGATCATATCTTGAGCTGGGGGCCGATGGTGGAATGGTCGGAGGCGGCGAAGGTCGAGCCGGACGAAATGGAAGAGCTCGACGTCGAGTTCTGACACCTTAACTTCCGCCTTGAGCCCAGCGTAAAAGCGTCAGCCGTTCGTCGTCGTCGAGCGGCTTTGCTGCGCCGGGCGGCGGCATGGCTCGTGAAAACACCGCCGCGCGCAAAATTTCCGCGCGGTGTTTCTCCACCGCACCCGGGGCGGCAAAATCCAGCCCGGCGGCGGCATGGGCAAGGCCCGGATGGGCGGCGACGCCGATGTGGCAGCCGACGCAATTCTGCTCGATAATGGTGCGCGCCTCGGCCACGCCGGGACGCAGGGCGAAGGCGATGGCCTGGCCGGCATTGCGCGCCGCCGCTTTTTCACTCGGCGGCTCCCGCGGCGCGGAGAGAAAAAAGCCGAGAGCGAGACAAGCGCCTGCCGCAACGGCGAGCTTCCAGTCCCAACCGAGACCGCGATAGGTCTTGAGAAAAAACCGCCGGGTCAGAAAGCCGCTGGCGAGAAAAAACGCGGCGGCGACGCCATTCCACGGCCCGGCGAACAGCAGGGGCGCATGGCCGGACAGCATGAAAAACACCACCGGCAGGGCCAGATATTGATTATGCAGGGCGCGCGTCGCGGCGAATTTGGCGTCGGCCGGATCGGCCGGTTGTCCGGCGCGCAGCGACGCCAGCCGCCGCTTTTGCGCCGGCGCCGATGGCATGGGCGATATTGGCGGCCATCAGCGTCGCCAGATTGGCGCCGAGCAGCAGGTAGGCGGCGCGTCCTGCGAAAACATGGGTCAGCAGCACGCCCAGCACGGCGGAAAAGACGAAAAGCGCGACGAGCAGTTGATCGCCGGTCAAGCCGCTTTTCTTGCAGAGAAAATCATAGGCAAGCCAGACGAGCGGCAGCGAGCCGAGCGCCACCGGCGACGGCCGCCCAGCCCGGCGCGTCCCAGACGGCGGGGTCGATCAGATAAAGGTCCGGCGCGGCGCAAAAAATCAGGCAAAGCAGGGCAAAGCCGCTGGCCCAGGCGGCATAGGCCTCCCATTTGAAATGCACGGGCGTCTCGCGCGGCGTCGGCGTCTTCCGCGCGAAAAAACCTGGAAGCCGGCGCCGGCGTTCAGCAGCAGCGATTGCGGCCGCTGGTCCCCGTCGCGCGGGCGCATGGCGAGATCGAGCCGCACCAGGGCGAAAGCCGAACCGACCCACACCATGGCGGCGACCACATGCACCCAGCGCAAAAAAATCGCGGCGTCGTCCGACAGAAGGGAAAAAAGCGTCATGGCCGCCTGCGCTCAATGTTTGGGGCGACCAAGATACCAGCGATAAAGTCCGAGGACGATCAGAAAGGTGAAAAGCGCGGCGAGAAGGACATCGGAGAGGTAATGGCCGCCGAAGGACATGCGCAGGACGCCCGTTGCGGCGGTGAAAGCAGCGCCGCGCCGACCGCCAGCACACGGAAGGGCGGCGGCGCCAGCAGCGCGGGCGCCAGCGTCCAGGCGGAGGTAGCGACCTCGCCCGAAACGAAGGAGCAGTTGCGGCGGCAGTCGCCGTCGAATGTCTCAAGCGGCCGGAATCGCCACGGGCCGCCGAATTCCATCGTCTGTTCGGGGCGGGGGCGGTGCGAATGTTCCTTCAGCACGCCATTGACCAGCAGGCCGGGCCCGAGCGCCAGCGAGGCGACAGAGAAACAGGATCGCGCGTCCGTCCGGTCCGCGCCGCGTCCTGTCCGAAGCGGCGCGCGGCGGCGGCAACCAGCAGCGAGACCGAGAATCACATAGGGCGCATAATAGAAAACGACGCGAAAAATGTCGCCCGTGCGGGTGCGGCCGATGAAATGGCCAGCGTCGAAAAATTTACGCGCGACAGCCAAATCGAGGTCGGGCCACAGCGTAAACAGCGTCAGACAGGCCAAAGTGGCGCATACCGCCGCCAGCAGGGTTTTTTCAATCGACACGGCATTCCTTGCGTCGCGGAAAAAGGTCATGCTTGTCTTAGGACGGTTTGCGCCAGCAAGGCAAAAACGGCAGCAAAAGGAAAGCCACGGTGAGGAGAGAAATTTGGCCCAGCTTGATTTCTGGTATGATTTCGCCAGACCTATTCCTATCTGGCCGCCTCGCGCTGCTCCACGTGGCCGAAGGCCGACGGGTGTAAGTTGCGCTGGCGGCCCTTCCTGCTCGGGCCGATTTTCGCGGCGCAGGGGTGGACCACCTCGCCCCTTCAATCTTTTTCCCGCCAAGGGACGCAACATGTGGCGCGACATGGAGCGTCTCTGTGCGGCGCGCGGACTGCCCTTGCAACAGCCAAACCCCTTCCCGCAAAATTCGCTGCTGGCGGCGCGGCTTGCCCTTGCCGTCCCGGACCATGTGCGGCCCGATTTCAGCCTCGCCGTTTTTCGCGCGGAATTTGCGAGGGTCGGTCGCTGTCCGACGAGGGCGTCTTGTCGGCGTGTCTGGCGAGCCTCGGGCTGCCGGCGGCGGAATTTTTCAAAAAGCCAAATCCGATCCGGTCCGCGCTTTTCTGCGCGGAGACAGAGATGGCGCAAAAACTGGACTGTTCGGCGCGCCGAGCTTCGTCACTCCAGACGGTGAAATTTTCTGGGGCGACGACCGCCTCGAACAGGCTCTCGCATGGGCGAAAAAATGAGCGTTCTGCCCGAACTGACGACCGAGGAGGCGAACGCTACGCCCGCCATATCGTGTTGCGCGACATTGGCGGTCCGGGCCAGCGCAAGCTCAAGGCGGCGCATGTTTGCGTCATTGGCGCCGGCGGCAAATCGCGGCGCAAAGCTCGCGACGGCCAAACAAAACGTCGGCACCGTCCGCGAAATCGGCGACGGCGTGGCCAAGATCGAGGGCCTCCGACGCGATGTCAATGAAATGCTGGATTTCGGCAATGGCATCACCGGCATCGCGCTCAACCTCGAAGAAACCGAGGTCGGCGCGATCATTCTCGGCGATTACACCGAGATCAAGGAAGGCGACGAAGTCCGCACCACGGGCCGGCTGTTGCAGGTGCCGGTCGGCAAAGGCTGCTCGGCCGCGTCGTCGACGTGCTCGGCCAGCCGCTCGACGGCAAGGGGCCGATCAAGGAAACGCATTTTATCCGGTGGAAAAAATCGCGCCGGGCATCATCAAGCGCAGTTCGGTCAGCCAGCCGGTGCAGACCGGCATCATGGCCATTGACGCGATGATTCCGATCGGCCGCGGCCAGCGCGAATTGATCATCGGCGACCGTTCCACGGGCAAGACGACCATTGGCGTGGACACCATGATCAACCAGGCGCGCATCAACAAGGCCGCCGAAGATGCCGGCGACAAGGATTTCCGCCCGATTTACAGCATCTACGTCGCCATCGGCCAGAAGCAGTCGAACATCGCGCGCGTCATCGCCGTTTTCGAAGAAGCCGACGCGCTGCCTTACACCATTATCGTCAGGTCTCCGCCTCCGATTCCGCTTCGAACCATCTGGCGCCCTTCGCCGGGCGCCGCCATCGGCGAATGGTTCATGGACAACGCCATGGATGCGCTGATCATTTACGATGACCTTTCCAAGCACGCCGTGGCCTATCGCCAAGTGTCGCTGGTCTTCAAACGCCCCTCGGGCCGCGAAGCTTATCCAGG
>CAWFBN010000067.1:0-9931 GCA_963813955.1 uncultured Alphaproteobacteria bacterium
AGAAAAAAATAAAATAATTTTTAAAGAGTTTAGACCAAACTGATTTATCTAATCCTGAGTGGGGAAGGATTGGGAGAAACGGTTTTAATTTCGCCCTGAAAAACTATGGAAAAATTCAAAAATGGGGATACTGATGATAAAAAATTGATTATTAAGACTGTCGGCTCGAACCTGATCTTGCTATATCAAAAATTACAATTTCAGCCTCGATTTCTTTTTTTAAAGTATAAAGAGGGCATAGAAAAGACAAAGCAGGAAATTGCTCGGCTCGTACCTACAATTAGCTTGTCGGAACAAGCTAATCTTGAAAATTATGTTAAAAATTCTATATGGTACCGCCAGCGGGAGTTGAACCCGCGATCTTCAGAATGAGAATCTGACGTCCTTGGCCACTAGACGATGGCGGCATACTAACATTATATCATCGAAGTCTTTAAAAACGAACTGTTGACATCCGGAGCTAAATTAGTTATACTATCTAACAATTAGTTAATATAATAATATGGCAAACGAAATAAACGAACAAATTATTGAAACATTATTTCTAATCGCCAGAAACCTTAAGGGTAGTATGCAAGGTGATTTTGAACGTTCGCATTTAACCATGTTGCAGTGCCAGGCTTTGGAATGTGTTAAAAAGAAAAAGAATGTACACATGGCAGATATTGCCGAGCATTTCGCTACAACCATGCCTACAGCGACCGCTTTAATCGATAAGTTGATTTTTATTGCTGCAAAACTTGTAAAACGTGAGAACGACGTTAGGGACAGAAGAATAGTCAAAATATTTATGACTAAATTGGGAGACAAATTTTTACATCAGGTAATAAAGAATAAATCCGAAAAAATGGGAAAGGTATTGTCTTATTTGCCTGAATCCAATGTCTAAGCTAGAATTACTCTGGTTTTTGGGTATTATAGTGAAAAATCTGAGAATCAAGAAAACTCGTAAAAAATTATTTAATAAACAAACATTGGCGTTGTGACGTGTGATTTTCTGTGGGTGGTGACTTCCCTGCCCTCCGATCATCGATGATCCTGATGAATTCGAGAGTGCCTCTGGTCGGCTGTGGAAGGTGCGTGGCCGTGGTGGGAGCCGCGTGGAGCTGTGGGGCTTGCGCGACGAAAGCGTTTTTTCAAGCGAAGTGGAACCCGGTTCGCGTGAAGAAAACGCGTTCAAACTAAAGTGTGAGAGCCCCGATCCAATTCCATCGGATGGGAAGGGGCTCTAGCTCGGGTGATCAAGAATCCGAGGAAAGTTTTGGCGATGCGCCTATGGAGCGCCCTGCCTGGGGTGCGCCCGCCCTCCGCGCTGCCTGCGGTCAATCAAGGCGGGGCGTCCGACGGACAACTGATCGCTCTTTCGCCGAGCGAACTCGCCCGGGCAACGCAATATGAATATAGCGCAACGGTAAAGCGTGACTATCCATCGGTCGTATATATGGACGACTGTGCACGCTTGCGCGTCCATCCACATTGCGGGGCGACGACAATTGCGG
Source organism: uncultured Alphaproteobacteria bacterium (assembly GCA_963813955.1). Lineage (GTDB taxonomy): Bacteria > Pseudomonadota > Alphaproteobacteria > Rhizobiales > Beijerinckiaceae > Rhodoblastus. Next base: position 1,500 of record CAWFBN010000067.1, read on the forward strand.
AGTTGCCCGGCGCCTTGCCGGAAGGAACGAGCTATGTATCCGCCGACGCCTGCACGGTCGAAGCGAAGGCAAAGGATATCGAATATGCGATGTTGGTCGTTCCGCCCGAAGTTGCTCCCGAACTCATTCTCGCGAGCCTCGATAAACCAGCCAGTGGCTTTTCGGGATGGTCTCGTCTGAAGGCAATGGAGGCCTGCCGTCTGGCCGTCGTTCTGGATAGACCGGCGGGTCCAGGATATCGCATCTATCTGGCGACCCGCCTGCCAGCGGGCGAACTGGAAGAGGGATACGCCTGGGCCACCTGGGGGGGAATGGAATTCGGGAGCGACTGGGTTCCGAGATGCCCGCCGCTCGTGCGCCTGGACCGCGCTATAAATGGCCAGTCCAGCCCATTGCGTGTGGCGTAACTTCGGCCGAACTTGCCAAGGCAGAGCAAATTTCCAGCCACAGTGATATCAGCTACCCGTCAGTACGCTTTCTCCATGATTATGATGCGCTGTTGGTGCACCCCCATGAAGGACAAACGACAGTCGCGCGATTACCTTTGCCTGAAGGCGCCATTTCGGTTGCAGCATCGTGCGAGACGGTTTTTGCTCAAGCCAATCCTGTATTTTACGCTATGCGCGTGGCGCGTGATTGTTCCGAAATGGAACTTCTCTCGAAAGAGCCGGGAAGCGGCTTTTCCGGGTGGCAATTGATCGACCCAACGATCAAAATCAGGCTTTTATTGACGCTCGCCAATCCCGCGGCGGGAACTGATTGTCTCTATTTGTTGACCCGTCTACCCGGCGACTCGACCAAGCGTATGCATGGGCGACCTGGAGCGACATAGAATCGACTTGCAGAGCCCCGTTACGCCGCTTGGCGACGCGCATGTTCCGCCGGACCGCGCCGATCAGGGAACAAATTTACACTTTTCCCGCCGCCCCGGTCGTTGCCCGGCCGCGTCAAAAAAGAGGGTCCGGGGAGTGAACAGGAGTGGATGAGCAAATCCTGTTTGAGCCATCGCATTTTGACGACACAGCCGCCGTTCGTGCGTCTTGCGGTTTGGAGAGCGCCGTCGCCATTGTCCCGTGGTCGTCCCGGTGTTCCGCCACAGCGTCTTTCTCGTGGACGCTGTGGAGTCGGCTTGTCGGCAAGAAATTGACCATGAATACCGAGTTGTCATTGTCGACGACGGCTGCCCTTTCGAGGAGACCCGACAGGTCGCCAAGAACCTCGCTTTGGCGCATCCGAACGGGTCAGCTATATCAGGCGCACCAACGGCGGATTGAGCGCAGCTCGCAATACCGGTGTCAGCTACGCCTTGGCGCGTTGGCCTACGACGCGAGCGTTCTATTTTCTCGACGCCGATAATCTGATTGAGCCGAAGTCGCTGGCCAGGGCCTACGCCATAATTTGCTCTGATCCCAAAATTGGCTGGGCCTATCCCGACATCGCCATGTTCGGATCGGTGGAGGAAACCTGGGACTATGCTGGGCGATATTCCATTCTCCGCCACCTGATTAATAACGTCTCTGAAGCCGGCAGCATGGTGAGTCGCGAGGTCTTCGACCGTGGCTGCTATTTCGATGAGTTGATGCGCCAGGGCTATGAAGACTGGGAATTCTGGTGGCAGTGCATCGATGCCGGCTTTGTCGGACGACATGTGCCCTTCTTCGGCCTGCGCTACCGCAAGCGCCCCGAAAGCATGCTGAGCCAGTCGGAGCGCGAGCATGCGGCCGTGGTGTCCTATATGCAGCGCAAGCATCGTCAATTATTCAGGACGAAGCGGTTGCTTGCGCTGGAGGCGGCGGACGCGCCGCGCTATGCGATCGTGGAGAACGCCCATCGCGTCAGGATTTGCACCGACCCCCGTGACGATGGCGAGATCATTGACGGCGCATCCCTTGCTTCCCGCTATTTGGCGGCCTCGCAGCAGCCTCAAATTCACCTGGCGCGCCGGTTCGTCATCGCCGCGTCACCGGAGGCGACAGACCTTCTCAAACACCTCCGTCTCGACCGTTTTGTGTTCTGGTGGCTGGAGAAACAGGCGTCAAACGACGATGGCCCCCATTTCATGGCGGTCGAACTCGCCACAGGCTCGCCGCAACGCGGCATTGCGATGGCCGTCATGGAGCCTGGTTATTGGCCGGTCGAAGCCGAGGCGATCCATATGATGATGGCCGCGCCGAGGATTTTGCGAGAGTGTATCGGCGACGATAACGATGAATGGACTCAATCCCTCCTGTCGTCCGCGCCGCAACCCCGGACAGCCGTGTTGCGGATCGAAGTAGCGGAAAAGCTCTTCCCTGCCCTCGTTTTGCCAGATGCGGTCACGCAATGGTTCGAAATCTTCGATCCCCTGCATGAGTCGCGCCGCCACCTTGTGTCCCCCGTGCCAATAATCAAGCCGCGGTCGCTCATTTCTAACCACATCCTTGGACGGACGCCCGCGACGCTGCTGGAATGCGGCTGCCTGCTCCAGCTAACCGACCCGGCTAAACGCGACATTTGCTTCGTCTTGCCGCTGGTGGCATTTGGTGGCGTTGAAAAGGTCGCCCTTAAAGTCGCCACAGAATTCGTCGGTCCGGTTGGCGATGCCATCTGCTGGTTTTGGCCGAGCAGGCTAACTTGGACGAGCATTGGCTCGCCGCATTCGACTCTATTTTATTTTATCACGAACCGAGCATGCGTCAGTGGTCGAATGAGCAACAATATCTCGGCACTTACTATCCGCGATGGGCGATGGAGGGGGATCCGCAATGGCTCGAAGGACTGTTGTTGCCTATGGATGCTGTGGTTAATTTTCACGCGGCGGATATTTTTCGCGTTGCCGGGAAGCTGCGCAGCAAGGGCGTGGCGTTGGCCGCATCGCTGCATGTCCACGATCAATCTCAACTTGGCCGGGACGTAGGCCACAATTTTCTGGCTCTTGGTCACGAGCACGTTCTTGACTTGCTGGCGCCCTGCTCAATCACTCTGCTCGAGTGGTGCCATGCCCAGGGGGTCCCTGCGGACAAACTGGTCGCGATTCCCAACGCGCCGGCGTATGATCTGACGCCTGACGAAGTCGTCGCCGTCATGGCGCGACGCAAAACGAGGCAGCAGGACAGACGGAGGTTGAATGTCCTGTTCCTGGGTCGCCTGGATCGACAGAAGGGACTTCATCGGCTGGCGGCGATCGTCGAGCGTTGCAAACAATTGCATCTGCCAATGACCTGGCGCTTCGTCGGCGGAGCCGTGATCGAAACTGACGACAATCTGAATCTCGATAGCCTCCGCGCACTGTGCGAACCGCCTGTCCACGACCCCTCGGAAATCACCGAGCTCTACGCTTGGGCCGACGTCCTGCTTCTTCCCTCCCTCTGGGAGGGGCTTCCTCTGACCATTCTCGAAGCCAGCCGCCTGGGCGTGGTCACCGTCGCCGCGCGGGTCGGCGCTGTCGAGGAGGCGCTGATCGATGACCAAACCGGCCTGCTCATCGAAGACCTGCCGCTCGACGCCTTTGTCGATCAGGCGGTGAAGGGTGACCCGCCTCATCGAGACGCCCGGTCTGCTGGAAAGCCTGTCCGAACAGGCCGCCGAATTGATGACACGCACGTGGCAGGCAGCTTGCCATGAATTCATCGAACGAATAGGGCTGATCGTAGAGCGAAACAATCGCCGACAGGAACGCTGACCGGATCCGGCAAATGGATTGCAGGGAGGAGGCTCGGAATTGTCGATTAATATGTTGTGCGCCGCAGGAGCGAAATGATGGACAAGACCGAATGGGCCTCAGGCATACAATACGAACTCATTTTTTCGAGCAATTGACTTGAAACAAAAGGTGGGCAATGGCCAAGCGATATCCGCTTCGCGTCGACCCGAACTCCGCCCTGCAGCGCTCTGTTGCGCGATTTGGTCCCGTCGTCTCAGAACCTTTGATCCCTCACACATGATCGAACTCAGGCGTCACCCCTTTCGCGCGTTACCATCGGCAAATTCAATGCAGAAGATATTGTTTTGTATCCTTGTTCACAACGATCCGCGCCAGACTTTGCGGCTTGTCCGGTCGATCTACAATCGCAACGATTATTTCAACATTCATGTCGATCAAAAAGCGGCCGCGCCTTACACGCGTTTGCTCGATGCGTTGAGCCAACTCTATCCCAACATCAGGGTCATCTCGACATTCCGGTGTGGCTGGGGCGGTTTCAGCCTGGTGCGGGCGTCGAATGCTCTGCTCGACCTCGGGTTCAGGGAGCATTCCGACTGGACGCACGCCTTTTTGTTGAGCGGCGCCCACCTTCCGCTCATGCCGGTGGAGACCATCCGCGCCTCACTCACGCCCGGCAAGAGCTGCTTCAAGTGGCATGAACTGGGCGACGCCGTTCTCGCGCCGGAAGACCATTGGCTGAAATCGATCTGCGACCGGATCGAATGGTCGTTCGACGAAACCGTGGACGGCAAGATGGTCAAAGGGGAATGTCTCGGCCGGCCCGGTTTTTCACTATTTCGTCGGCTCCCAATGGGTGATGTTGGCGCGCGACCATGTGGAGCATGTCTTGACAGAGGTCGGAAGCGCCATGGCGCGAAGGCTGGAGCACAGCAATGTCGCCGACGAATCCTATTATCATACGCTGCTGAAGAATTCGCGTCTGGCGCGACGATTGCTTGTGGGAAGGAGAGCACGAAAGCGTTCTGGTCCGCCGGTTCCTGGAGCCCCAAAACTCTGTCGCTCGGGAGTATAAGAATTGGCGACGCAGCCCGCCGCCTGGTTCACGCGGAAATTCGTCGATGATCTGGGCGATGAAACCGAAGTGGCTCGCAACGATCGACCAGATCGCTGGCCCCGCCGAATGCCCCGACTTGCCGGAGCGGGTCCTGGCGTTCGCGGACCAGGAGTGTTCAAACGCATGAAGAAGACAACTATTCACGGCGTTGGCCCTGCTGGCGTCCCTGTCGTTCGCAGACCTCGGCGCGAGAGCGGACTCGGTTCCCATCGGCGTCAATGTCGTCAATCCTCACCGGTTGAGCGAGCAGGGCCAGCGCGAATTGCTGGACCAACTGGTTGCCGCTGGCGTCTCGACGATCCGGGTTCCACTGCCCTCAAAAAAATATAGCGACGGGGCCGTTCGCTTCATTGAGGCGGCCGCGAGCAGGAATTTGCGTATTCTGCTGATCGTCAGCCTCGAATACCCTCCCGATGCGCCGACGCGCCCCGCCGACCCGCGCTACCCTTCGCTCTGGTCGGGTCATCCCCTGTCGTCGGCCGACGCCGCATTGTTCAAGGAGAGCTTTGGCGCGCAACTGGCGGCGTTCGAGGCCAAGGGAATTCAAGTTCGCCGGCTTCGAACTCGGCAACGAGATCAACTGGGCCGCGTTCAACGGCGAATTCCCCATTCCGGGCGAGCAGAAAATCCTCTCCCTCGACGATCTCGCCAACGACGAGGAAGGGCGCAAGATCGCCGCCGGATTCCGCAGCTATGTCGAAACGCTGAAAGTCTTGCGCGTCCTTCGCGACAACTCGCGACTGAACCGGCAAACGCCCATCATCACCGCCGGCCTGGCCAGTCCCGGCAACGCCGGCCCCCGGCCGGGCAGCCCGGCCGACGCGGTCGCCATTCCCGCCGCCTTCGCCTATCTGCAAAGTCTCGGCGCCGACCGGATCGCGGACGCCATCGGCGTCCATTCCTACGCGCCGGTCAAGGCGGGAATGAAGCCCGCGGAATATGCGGCAAGCTTGAGCAGGGGTCCGCTGTCCATTTGCGGGCCGAAAGTCCATTGCTGGGTCACCGAATGGGGTTTGAACAACGCCAACACGCAATGCCCCGTGGACGACAGCGACCGCGCGCAAAAAATGTCGGTCGCCCGGCAAGGCTATGATCGTCTCGTGACCAATCGAGCGGTGACCGGCCTGTATTATTTCGCGTGGAACACCGACCCCTGGTCGAAATCCGTCGATCCGCTGAGCCTGTATCGCTGCGGCGGGCTGACGGAAGCCGGGCCGATTGCGACCTCGACAGCGGGCCGTCGATCATTGCCTGAACAATAACGGCGATCAACGTCAGCCTATGAGAACGCGAGATACGCATGAACGCCGTTACGTTTGCAAACGCTAAACCTGCCGACAACAAATGGTGTGTTTTCACAAGCGCGGGCGATCATAACAACGTCGCCGCGTGGCGCCCAATTCTGAAGATTGCCGCTGGGATTTGATTGTCGCCTTTTATGGCGACAGCGACGACGCATTCGAAGCCTTGAGGAAAAGGTCAAAATTCATTTTACGCATCAAGGGTGGCAAATTCCCCAATTTAAAGAAATTATTCGCGACCGATCCAGGTTTATTCGACGGATACAGTCATATCTGGGTGGCTGACGACGATTTGATCGTTGACCCGCAGAAAATCAATGCGCTGTTTGATATTGCTACGCGACATGATTTCTGGATATGTCAGCCGGCTTTTGACAATGCCGGACGCATATCCTGGCCATTAACCCAGAAAAAAGGAACAGATGTTCGGTTGACGAATTTCGTCGAAGTCACCTGCCCGTTGTTTCGCGCCGACAAGCTAAAAGAATTTATAGCGGTTTATGACGGTCAACTGGTGGGCTGGGGAATTGACTGGTGGTTTTGTAATCATTTCGATGCGCAAAACAAACTTCGTTTTGCGATCATCGACACGATATCCGTCGTCAATCCTCACGACGAACACCGAAACGGCAAGACACGGGAAATCACCAAACTTCAATCCGATGAGGCGCGGCAGTCCGCATGGCGGTCGACCGCGCAACGTTATGGGTTGGCTGAGTATCGGTTGCGAACAATTGCCGTCATTTCTGAAGATCATCCCTGCGCCAAAGCGGACGCCCCACCGGATGATCCGATTTTCGATCTGCTCAAATCGTTTCCTGGCAGACGTTTTGACACTATTTTCGATGTTGGCGCTCATACAGGCGCGAGAACGTTGGACCTCGCCCGACGGTTTCCAGACGCAAGGGTCTACGCCTTCGAGCCGGCTCCGACCATCTATGGCGAGTTGGAACGTCGCATTAAGTCCTTTGGAAACGTTTCGCCCCATCAATTGGCGTTGGCTCAGGCGTCGAAACCATCCAGGACCATATTGGGCATCGACGGACGAAGCTATCGTTTGCTTTGCAACGACACGGGTGGCGACGCAGGTCTCATTGACGCGTCGAGCGTAGATGATTTTTGCCGTCTTCATAATATAAATCACATCGATTACATGAAAATCGACACCGACGGTTTCGATTTAAACGTCTTGCGCGGCGCCGAACAATTTTTATCAAAAGTCGACTTCATTCAATGCGTTGTCAGCGCAAATACGTATAACCAATATCATTTTTCATATACTGACACTTATCAATTTTTGTCTGACCATGGATTTTATTTGTATAAAGTCTACAATCAGGTCAGCGAATGGGGGGAGGCGGTTATCCCGTGTTGCGGCGCTTCGAACCTTTGTTCGTGAATTCATCCCTCGTCGGCAACCTAGAGGGCGTAATCAAAAAAGTAATCGCCTCGCCGCGCGACGGATAGAGCTTTCCGCCGGCGCCTTGCTCCGGCATCCCCGCCCCTTCTATCCCGGCGTCGAGCGCCGTTTGCAGACATGGCATCCGCAACCCTTCTCCCCTTGTAGAGCTCAACCCGTAAGTCGTTTGATAAAGTTGCCATCTCTCGCTTGAAAAGTGCATAAACGCGCTGTTGCCGGTGCGTCATACTGCGGAGAAAAGAAAAAGTGGAAGACCTTGAATTATATTCAAAATTCGAAAGCATCGGCGACAGTTGTGAATTCGCTTTTGCTCAACGACTGGCTGGCGTCGACCAACCCTCCCTCCTTCGTTGGGCATCCATTCCTTCTGTCGATTGCCTGGTGAACGTATTTCAAAAGAATTTTGAGGGCCTGTATGAGTTTCACAATATTCGCCCCTTTGTCGGCGGGCTCGTCAAAGATATTGCGTTCAACGGAATCGGTTTCCATAGTGGCCTGACGTACACCTCGGATCCGAACAGCATTTTTACGCAGCCAGAGGAAGAACGCCGGCAGATACACTCGCACGAAAAAGAAAAGCTTGAATATTTGGCTGAAAAAACCCTGGACAATCTGCGGTCCAGCAATAAGATTTTCATCTTCAAACGCAATAGTGCAGTTTCTGACGCAGACGCAACGCGCATCTATGACGAAGTCAAAAAATTCAACGAGGCCAACGTTCTGGTCGTTGTACGATCCGCCAAGCCGGAGCACCCGCCCGGCAGTATCTTACCGCTGTCCGCTGGTCTGCTCACCGCTTATATTGACCAATTTGCGCCATATGAGAAATCGACCGAGATCTCGATGGAAGGCTGGCGCCTAGTTCTCCAAAACGTTTGCGATCGTCTCGCTTGATTGAAAACCTTGAACACAGCGCGCGATGGATCGTGCAAACGTCCCATCCGGGCCTTCGCC
>CAWFBN010000068.1:0-28819 GCA_963813955.1 uncultured Alphaproteobacteria bacterium
GGTCGGTGTGTTCTTCGGAGGGATGATCGGAGCCGCGACCAGCGGTACATTGAAATGGGGCAAGAAAGATGCGGTCAACGACGATTTCTCAATGGAAGCGTATCTTTGGTCCACAAACCTGGAAACGCTGGGCCTTGGGATTTGTCGGCGCGATTATCCTGAATATGCCGCAGGCATCGCAGGCGGCTGCACCAGCGGACTGGCGATCTCAGGCCATATGTTGTTGGTTCCAGCCGTGTTCCTGTTCATTGCCGGGATGTTTGGCTCTGGCATTGTCACCGGGTCGGTGACCGATCGCAACCGTATAAAAAAGGAGAGCTAAACAATTATGTGATCGCCCTGTTCCTCGGCGGGTTCTTCGGTTTCTCGTTGAACAAAGCCGGATTGACCAAGTACAACAAAATCGTCAATCAATTCCGCTTTACTGATATGGCGGTTTTAAAATTCATGATGACGGCATTGGTCGTCGCCATGATCGGGCTTTACGGTCTGCGCGGACTTGGTTTGGTTAAGTTCCCAGCCGTGCCGAATACCTATATCGTTGGAAATCTGGTCTAGGGCCATGCCTATACCTGAATATCAGGCCCCCCGACCAGATTTCCAACGATATAGGTATTCGGCACAGCTGGGAAGTTAACCAAACCAAGTCCGCTTAGACTGCAGAGAGTTCGATCATGGTAACGACCAATGCCGTCATCATGAATTTCAAAACCGCCATATCCGTAAAGCGGAATTGATTGACGATTTTGTTGTACTTGGTCAATCCGGCTTTGTTCAACGAAGAACCCAAAGAACCCGCCGAGGAACAGGGCAATCACATAATTCATTTCAGCTCTCCTTTTTAGTAGCGGTTGCGATAGATAACCAACGCGGTGACAATGCCAGAGCCAAACATCCCGGCAATGAACAGGAAACGCGGTGGAACTCAGCAACATGCCGCCTGAGATCGCCAGCCCGCTCGTGCATCCACCAGCGATGCCCGCGGCGTACTCCAGGATAATCGCTCCGACAAATCCTCAAGGCCCAGCGTTTCCAGGTTCTTTGTGGACCAAAGATACGCTTCCATTGAGAATTGTCGTTGACCGCATCTTTCTTGCCCCATTTCAATGTACCGCTGGTCGCGGCTCCGATCATCCCTCCGAAGAACACACCGACCAACAGGATCAACGCGATGGACGAACAGGACGGGATGCAGCCGGGGCCGGAAATTCCAAACCGACCACGGCGTCTGCGGGCGCACCAGCAAGGCGTCGAGCATTTTGAAAAAGCGCGCTGCCGGCATGACGCCCTTGGCGTCGAAATGCTGGGCGCTGCGCCGCTGCAAGATGATGTCGGCCGATATGGTTTGTCGCGATGGGCGGAAGCGGCGGCGCGCCTCCAAAAATTTCGATTCCGGCGCCCTTGGTCGCGGCGGCGGCCTCGTCGATGATCGGCCAGCGATACATCGGGTGGCGGTCGAGCAGATTGGCTTGCCCGGTCCAGGCGCCTTCCGACAAAATCGGCGGCGCCGCTTCGCCATGTTCGGCAGTCGGAAAAATTTCCAGTAGCAAATCAGGTTCTTCGGCCTCGGCGCGGAGAAAATCCGATTTGCGGTCGAGGCCGAGGGTCTGGGCTATGGCCGCGCTGTCGAGACCGTCGATCAATCGCGCGGAAAAGCCCAACGCTGCCGCCGCATAGGCGAAGGCGCCGATCGCGTGGCCGAGGTCATGCTGGCAATAGCGGAAGGCGCGTTCGCCATATTTCCACGCTTCGCGCCAATGAATGGAGGACAGGCCGATCCACAGACGCGGCGTGTCGCTGTTTTGTCGGTTTTGGCGCAGTTCGAGCGCGTGGTCGCGGCTGACATAGTGATAAACGCCGTCGTCGAGTCCCGCGACGCCTTCGCGCGACGACATAGGCCTCGGTCGGATGCAGGTTGCCGCTGGACGGATTGCAGCGCAGCGCCCAGCGGTCGGGTCCGTATTCCTTCCAGGCCGACAGGCCCATCGACAAATGGAGCAAGGCGCCGAGAGTGGCGCTGTTGAGCGGCTGGCCCGGCTCGACATTTTCCGGCGCCAGCGGCAGATTTACACGCGGCGCCCCCGCGAACTCGCGGAAGGGATTGGGCTGCATGTCCCAGTCCAGCGTGTCGGGGCCGGGGGCATAGCCGGTGAAACGATGCTTTGTCCGGTTGTGATAAGCGACAATCGTGTCGGCATCGGCTTTTTTGGCGGGCGCGGGGCAGGGCGTCGCGCGCATTCGGCCGCGAACAGCCTTGCGCCTCGGCGAGTTTGTCGGTCTCGCCGAGCAGCGACAGCACCGGCTCGCGGTCGAACCCGGCGCAGCGGCGGTCCTCGACCTCGATCAGCGGGCGGCGGATCAGCAGCGGATCGACCAGCATTTGCGCGACCAGCCGCTCCGGGCCGAGTTGGCCCGGATCGATCTCGCCCGATTTTATGCGCGGCGAGGCCGGGTTGAACCAACTCGCCAGCGGCGTGTCGCCGAAAAAGCCGAGCAGCCGCTGTTCCGTCCAGGGCTCGCTCAGCAGATCGAGTGCGACGACCTCATGGCCGGCCGCGGCCAACATGGCCTTTTGCTTGCGATTGGTCCCGCAGCCGGGCTTTTCGTAAAAATGGACCCGGGCCATATCTGGCTTTCCTTAAATGATATTGAGCTGGACCAGCGGGGCGGCGCCGCCGCGTCCCAGAATGGTGTCCACCTTTTTACGCACCGATTCCAGCGTGAAAGGCTTGACCACCGCGCCATGCGCGCCCGCCTTCATCGCCTCGACGGCGACGCCTTCCGTCGCCTTGTCGCAGACGATGAGAATGCGCACGCCGGGAAATTTTTCCACGATCTGGCCGACCAGCTCGACGCCGCGCTGCTCTATAAAGGAGACCCCGAGCAGCACGACATGCGGCGCCAGCCAGCCCTGGCCTTTTTCATAGGCCTCTTCCGGGGTGGCGAGTTCATGCGTCTCGATCTCGTCATGCAGCATGAATTGCAGCGCCGCGCGCGTAATGTCGTCTTCATCGACCACGAACACCCGCCGCTGATCGACCGCCTTCGCTGTCTCCACGCCAATCTGCATTGTTGTCTCTTTCCTGTGTCGTGAATTGTGGGCGCCGCGCCGGCCTTGCTGGCGCGCCTGCGACAGATGTCTGCAAATTCCGTTCCGGCTGTCGCTGTTATTTTAGGCGCCGCCGACACAAGACGCAGAAAATCGCGACAAACATGTCTTGTTTGCCTCAGCTCTTACTATGCTGTCGGCTTTTTCACAGGACCGCGAAAATCCGGCATTTTATAAAAATCATTTAAAATCAACAACTTAAGAAAATTGAAAAGGCTGGCACGGCGGTTGCAAACCTCTTCAGCGGAACGGCGAGTGAGGGCTGAACGTACGCAGACGCAAGACGAGCGGTGCGTTCCTTCCCGTCAAAAGCGGGTCCGTTTCTGACTCGAAGAGAAACAGTCTCGCGCAAAGTGCGCGAAGTTCATGCCACTAGGATCACTTTTAAGGAGCTAAAAATGGCTAAGCTTAGGCAAATCGCCTTCTACGGCAAGGGCGGCATCGGCAAGTCCACCACCTCGCAGAACACCCTCGCCGCTCTCGCGGAAATGGGCCAGAAGATCCTCATCGTCGGCTGCGATCCCAAGGCGGATTCCACCCGCCTGATCCTGCACGCCAAGGCCCAGGACACCATCCTGTCGCTGGCCGCCGAAGCCGGTTCGGTCGAGGATCTCGAACTCGAAGACGTGATGAAAATCGGCTATCGCGACATCAAGTGCGTCGAGTCCGGTGGTCCGGAGCCCGGCGTTGGTTGCGCGGGTCGCGGCGTCATCACCTCGATCAACTTCCTCGAAGAAAACGGCGCCTACGAAGACATCGACTATGTGTCCTATGACGTGCTCGGCGACGTCGTGTGTGGCGGTTTCGCCATGCCGATCCGCGAGAACAAGGCTCAGGAAATCTACATCGTCATGTCCGGCGAGATGATGGCCATGTATGCGGCCAACAACATCTCCAAGGGCATTCTGAAATATGCCAATGTCCGGCGGCGTGCGCCTCGGCGGTCTGGTCTGCAACGAGCGCCAGACCGACAAGGAATATGAATTGGCGGAATTGCTGGCTGAAGAAGCTCGGCACCAAGCTGATCTACTTCGTGCCGCGCGCCAATATCGTCCAGCACGCCGAACTGCGCCGCATGACCTGCCTCGAATACGCTCCCGAATTCGGAGCAGGCCCAGCATTACCGCAACCTGGCCGAGAAGGTTCACGGCAATTCGGGCAACGGCATCATCCCGACCCCGATCACCATGGACGAACTCGAAGACCTGCTCATGGAGCACGGCATCATGAAGCCGATCGACGAGTTGGAAGTCGGCAAGTCGGCTGCTGAACTGGGCGTGAGCCACGGCTGATCGCCTGACTGAATAATGGTCCGGCCCCCTGTTCCGGGGGGCCGGTTTCGAGATGGCGAACGGATGCAAGAGGTGGCGACATGAGTGTTGCGAAAACAGAAAGCGTTGCCGAGATCAAGGCGCGCAATAAAGAACTGATCAACGAGGTGCTTAAGGTTTATCCTGAAAAGACCGCCAAGCGCCGCGCCAAGCATTTGAATGTCGCGGAAGCCGGCAAGTCCGACTGCGGCGTGAAGTCCAACATCAAGTCGATCCCCGGCGTGATGACCATTCGCGGCTGCGCTTACGCCGGCTCGAAGGGCGTGGTCTGGGGTCCGATCAAGGACATGATCCACATCAGCCACGGCCCCGTCGGCTGCGGCCAGTATTCCTGGGGCTCGCGTCGTAACTATTACATCGGCACGACCGGCATCGACACCTTCGTGACCATGCAGTTCACGTCGGACTTCCAGGAAAAGGACATCGTGTTCGGCGGCGACAAGAAGCTCGCCAAGATCATGGATGAAATCGAGGTCTTGTTCCCGCTGAACAACGGCATCACCGTTCAGTCGGAATGCCCGATCGGTCTGATCGGCGACGACATCGAAGCCGTGTCCAAGGTCAAGTCGAAGGAATTCGGCGGCAAGACCATCGTTCCGGTCCGCTGCGAAGGTTTCCGCGGCGTGTCGCAATCGCTCGGCCATCACATCGCCAATGACGCGGTGCGGGATTTCATCTTCGACAAGCTCGATCCGAACAAGCCCGCCCTGTTCGAATCCACGCCTTATGACGTGGCGATCATCGGCGATTACAACATTGGCGGCGACGCCTGGTCTTCGCGCATCCTGCTCGAGGAAATGGGCCTCCGCGTGATCGCGCAGTGGTCGGGCGACGGTTCGCTGGCCGAACTCGAGAATACGCCGAAGGCGAAGCTCAACGTTCTGCACTGCTACCGCTCGATGAACTATATCTCCCGCCACATGGAAGAGAAGTTCGGTATTCCGTGGTGCGAATATAACTTCTTCGGCCCCTCGAAGATCGCCGAGTCGCTGCGCAAGATCGCCAGCTTCTTCGACGACAACATCAAGGAAGGCGCCGAGCGCGTCATCGCCAAATACCAGCCCCTGATGGAAGCCGTCATCGCAAAATTCCGTCCGCGCCTCGAAGGCAAGACGGTCATGCTTTATGTCGGCGGCCTGCGTCCGCGCCACGTTATCGGCGCTTACGAAGATCTCGGCATGGAAGTGGTCGGCACGGGCTATGAATTCGGCCATAACGACGACTATCAGCGCACCGCCCAGCATTATGTGAAGGACGGCACCCTGATCTATGACGACGTGACCGGCTACGAATTCGAAAAATTCGTGGAAAAGGTCCAGCCCGATCTGGTCGGCTCCGGCATCAAGGAAAAATACGTCTTCCAGAAAATGGGCGTGCCTTTCCGTCAGATGCACTCCTGGGATTATTCCGGTCCCTATCATGGCTATGACGGCTTCGCGATCTTCGCGCGCGACATGGACATGGCCATCAACGCCCCGGTCTGGAAAATGGCCAAGGCGCCCTGGAAACAAGACAAGACAGAGAAACTTATCGCGGCCGAGTGACCGCGCGTGGCTGGCGTCCGTCCCATAGTCGGACGGACGCCGGTCCCGACCAACCCATAGTAGAGGGCAAAATCATGACGCAGAACGCCGATCACGTGCTCGACCATTTCGACCTGTTTCGCGGGCCGGAATACCAGGAGATGCTGGCGAACAAGCGCAAGTTGTTCGAAAATCAGCGTGACCCGGCCGAAGTCGAACGCATTACCGAATGGGCCAAGACTGAAGAATACAAGGAAAAGAACTTCGCCCGCGAAGCTCTGACGATCAATCCGGCCAAGGCCTGCCAGCCGCTCGGCGCGGTTTTCGTGGCGGTCGGCTTCGAAAAGACCATTCCCTTCGTGCATGGCTCGCAGGGTTGCGTCGCTTATTATCGTTCGCACTTCTCGCGTCACTTCAAGGAGCCGACCTCGTGCGTCTCTTCGTCGATGACCGAAGACGCCGCGGTGTTCGGCGGCCTCAACAACATGATCGACGGCCTGGCCAACACCTATAACATGTACAAGCCGGCCATGATCGCGGTCTCCACCACCTGCATGGCGGAAGTGATCGGCGACGACTTGAACGCCTTCATCAAGACCTCGAAGGAAAAGGGCTCGGTTCCCGAAGACTTCAACGTCACCTTTGCTCATACCCCGGCCTTCGTCGGCAGCCACATCACCGGCTACGACAACGCCATGAAGGGCGTGATCTCGCACTTCTGGGACGGCAAGGCGGGAACGGTCGAGAAACTCGAGCGCGTGCCGAATAATTCGATCAATTTCCTCGGCGGCTTCGACGGCTATGTCGTCGGAAACATTCGGGAAATCAAGCGCATCTTCGAGACGATGGGCGTCGAATACACCATCCTCGGCGACCAGAGCGACGTGTGGGACACCCCGACCGACGGCGAATTCCGCATGTATGACGGCGGCACCACGCTTGAGCAGGCGGCCAACGCCATCAACGCCAAGGCCACCATTTCGATGCAGGAATATTGCACCGAAAAGACCCTGCCGCTGATCAAGGATCACGGCCAGGAAGTCGCCGCCTTCAACCATCCGATCAGCGTCAAGGCGACCGACGCGTTCATCATGAAGATCGCCGAGATCGCCGGCGTGGAAATTCCGGAGGCTCTGGCCCGCGAACGCGGCCGTCTGGTCGACGCCATCGCCGAACTCGAGCGCCCATATCCACGGCAAGAAATTCGCGATCTACGGCGATCCGGATCTCTGCTACGGCCTGGCGGAATTCCTGCTCGAACTCGGCGCCGAGCCCACCACGGTTCTGTCCACCAATGGTGGCAAGGCCTGGGAAAAGAAGATGCAGGCGCTGTTCGACTCGTCGCCCTTCGGCAAGAACTGCAAGGTCTATCCGCAGAAGGATCTGTGGCATATGCGCTCGCTGCTGTTCACCGATCCGGTCGACTTCCTGATCGGCAACACCTACGGCAAATATCTGGAGCGCGACACGGGCACCCCGTTGATCCGTATCGGCTTCCCGATCTTCGACCGTCACCACAAGCATCGCTATCCGGTGTGGGGCTATCAGGGCGGCATGAATGTCCTCGTGACGATCCTCGACAAGATCTTCGACCAGATCGACGCCACCACCAATATCGCGTCGAAGACCGACTATTCCTTCGACATCATTCGCTGATTTCGGCGGAGCGGCCTTGTCGGTTTGTTCGCAAACCGACAATCGCCTCGAAAAACAGCCCGGACAGGCCCCACGCCTTTCCGGGCTTTTTTATTGCGGCGCCATATTTGCTCCCTCTGCACCAACAGGCGTCGTTCTGGAGCAAAGACGACATAGCCGCGCGATAAAGGAGAGATTGAATGGCTTCTCTTTCGGCGACCATTCAGGACGTGTTCAACGAACCCTCCTGTGCGAAAAACGCCAACAAGTCGGCACGCCGAAAAGAAGAAGGGCTGCACCAAGCAATTGCTGCCCGGCGGCGCGGCCGGCGGCTGCGCCTTCGACGGCGCCAAGATCGCCTTGCAGCCCTTCACCGATGTCGCCCATCTCGTGCATGGCCCCATCGCCTGCGAAGGCAACAGCTGGGACAATCGCGGCGCGAAATCCTCCGGCTCGGATCTGTGGCGCACCAGTTTCACCACCGACGTCAATGAAACCGACGTGGTTTTCGGCGGCGAAAAGCGGCTTTACAAGGCCTGCAAGGAAATCATCGAGAAATACGATCCGCCGGCGATTTTCGTGTATCAGACCTGCGTGCCGGCGATGATCGGCGACGACATCAACGCCGTGTGCAAGGCGGCGACGGAAAAATTCGGCAAGCCGGTGATCCCGGTCAACGCGCCGGGTTTCGTCGGGCCGAAGAACCTTGGCAACAAGCTGGCCGGCGAGGCGCTGCTCGACCACGTGATCGGCACGATGGAGCCCGAATACACCACGCCCTATGACATCAACGTCATCGGCGAATTCAATCTGGCCGGCGAGTTCTGGCAGGTGACGCCGCTGCTCGAAGAACTGGGCATCCGCATCCTGTCCTGCATCTCCGGCGACGGCAAATATGCCGATGTCGCCTCGGCGCATCGCGCCAAGGTTTCGATGATGGTCTGCTCCAAGGCGATGATCAATGTCGCGCGGAAGATGGAAGAGCGTTACGGCATTCCGTTTTTCGAGGGCTCCTTCTACGGCATCCAGGACTCCAGCGATTCTTTGCGGGAAATCGCCCGACTGCTGATTCAGCAGGGCGCGCCGGCGGAATTGATGGACCGCACCGAGGCGCTGATCACGCGCGAAGAAGCGCGGGCCTGGGCGGCCATCGCCAAATTCAAGCCGCGCTTCGAGGGCAAGAAAGTTCTGCTCATCACCGGCGGCGTCAAGTCGTGGTCGGTGGTCGCGGCCTTGCAGGAAGCGGGTCTCGAACTGGTCGGCACCAGCGTCAAGAAATCGACCAAGGCCGACAAGGAGCGCATCAAGGAATTGATGGGCCAGGACGCGCACATGATCGAGGACATGACGCCGCGCGAAATGTACAAAATGCTCAAGGACGCCAGAGCCGACATCATGCTGTCGGGCGGCCGTTCGCAATTCGTCGCGCTCAAGGCGACCATGCCCTGGCTGGACATCAACCAGGAGCGCCATCATTGCTACATGGGCTATATCGGCATGGTCGAGCTGATGTCGGAAATCGACAAGACGCTCTACAATCCGGTGTGGGCGCAGGTGCGCAAGCCCGCGCCCTGGGCCATTGCGGGCGAGAACTGGCAGGCGAGGGCGCTGGCCGCGATCGCCGCGGAAGAGGCGGCGCTGGCGGCGGATCCGGTCAAGGCCGAGGCGGTGCGCCGCGCCAAGGGCGTGTGCATGTGCAAGGGCGTCAGTGTCGGCGCGGTCGAGGACGCCATCCGCGACTTCGGCCTGAACACTGTCGAAGGCGTGCGTGAAAAGACCAACGCCTCGGGCGGTTGCGGCGCCTGTTCCGTCCGCATCGAGGAAATCCTCGCGGCGGGCGACATTGTCGGAATGCCGACATCGCCGCAAGTGCTGGCGGCGGAGTGACCCGGATGGCCAAAGTCGTCACGCCAAAAAAAGCCTGCGCGGTCAATCCGCTCAAGATGAGCCAGCCCCTCGGCGCGGCGCTGGCCTTCATGGGCCTGCGCGGCTGCATGCCGCTGCTGCATGGCTCGCAGGGCTGCACCTCCTTCGGCCTCGTGCTGTTCGTCCGGCATTTCAAGGAAGCGATTCCGATGCAGACGACCGCGATGAGCGAGGTCGCGACGGTTCTCGGCGGCTATGAAAATGTCGAACAGGCGGTGCTCAACATCATCAAGCGCACCAAGCCGGAAATCATCGGCATCGCCTCGACCGGCGTCACCGAAACCAAGGGCGACGACGTCGAAGGCTATATCCGCCTGATCCGCCAGAACCATCCCGAACTGGCGGAATTTCCCATCGTCTATGTCTCGACGCCGGACTTTAAAGACGCCTTCCAGGACGGCTGGGCCAAGGCCGTCACCCGCATGGTCGAGGAACTGGTGCAAGGCGCCGGTCAATCCGGCGCGGCGCGACGAGGCGGCGGTCAATGTGCTGCCCGGCAGCCATCTGACGCCCGGCGACATCGATGAATTGCGCACGATCATCGAGGATTTCGGCCTTGAGCCGACCTTCCTGCCCGATCTCGGCGGCTCGCTCGACGGTCATATTCCCGACGATTTCACGCCGACGACCATTGGCGGCGTCGGCGTCAACGAAGTCGCGACCATGGGCAACGCCGGCTGGACCATCGCCATCGGCGCGCAAATGCGCGACGCCGCCGAGGCGATGCAGAAAAAGACCGGCGCGCCCTATCGCCTGTTCGAACGGCTTTGCGGCCTCGCGGCCAATGACGAGTTGATGGCCTTCCTGACCGAAATCAGCGGACGTCCGGCGCCGATGAAATATCGCCGCCAGCGCGGGCAACTGGTCGACGCCATGCTCGACGGCCATTTCCATATCGGCGGCCGCAAGCTGGCCATCGCCGCCGAGCCGGACCTGCTCTACGATGTCGGCTCCTTCCTGCATGAAATGGGCGCCCATGTCGAAGTCGCCGTGACGACGACGCAATCGCCGGCGCTCGAAAACATGCCGGTGGACGAGGTCTTGATCGGCGATCTCGAAGATCTCGAAATTTTAGCCAAAGCGCGGGGCTGCGACCTGCTCGTCACCCATTCGCATGGACGCCAGGCGGCCGATCGGCTGAAAATTCCATTTTATCGCCTGGGCATTCCGATGTTCGACCGCCTCGGCGCCGGACATCAATTGTCCATCGGCTATCGCGGCACGCGCGACCTGATTTTCACCATCGCCAATCTGATCATCGCCGATCACGAAGCCAATCATCAGCCGACGCCCGAAAAATGGCGCGCGCCGTGGGGGATTCCTGGGGGAGATCTTGGCGGCGACCGAGACTGGCGCCGCGATTGCAACGGGCATTGCACATTAAGAAACGCAGAAAGAGAGCGAAGCCATGAAAGTCGCATTTGCTACACAGGACTTGAAGCGAGTCGATGCGCATTTCGGCTGGGCGAAAAACATCGCCATTTATGAGTTGACCGAGGATGGCCATCACTTCCTCGAAGCCATCCAGTTCGACGGCGACCTGCAGGAAGATGGCAACGAGGACAAGCTCGCGCCGAAGATCGAGGCCGTGAAGGATTGCGCCATTCTCTATGTGGCGGCGATCGGCGGTTCGGGCGCGGCGCGCGTCGTCGCCAACAATATCCATCCGATGAAAGTGTCTCAGCCCGAGGCCATCGAAGACCTGCTCGACAAGCTGCAGGCCGTGCTCAATGGCAATCCGCCGCCCTTCCTGCGCAAGGCGATGAACAAGGGCAAGGAACGCGTTTTCGATCTCGACGACTGATCGCAAGCATCATCAGAAAATCAAGAGGACCTCATGACTGAAGCCGCCACCGTCGACGACGCCACCATCATTGCCCAATCCCCTTTCCTTCAGGAATTGGTCAAGATCTGGCGCGCGCAGGATTTGCATGGACATTGGGACGGCAAGAGCGATGCGCTCCTGATCGAGGAGTATATCGTCGACAAGGAGGCCCGCAGGGCCCTGCCGATCATCGCCGATCCCGATCCGGAAGTGATCTGGCGGGTGGAGCTTTTCTACAACGCCGTCGCCCTGTCGATCGAGCGCCGCACCAACGTCATGGTGTCGCCCATGCTCAAGATGAGTCATGAAGGTTTCGGCCGCATGGTGCTGATCGGCGGCCGCCTGATCGTGGTCAACAAGCAGTTGCGCGACGTGCATCGTTTCGGTTTCGACTCCTACGCCAAGCTGGCGGCGGAAGGCGAAAAGGTGATCCAGTCCGGCGTGGACATGATCGAAAAATTTCCTGAAGCCGCGAATTACTGACGCCGGATCGCTTGCGATCTGGCTAGGAGCGAATGCGACGCCGAGCTGACGCGAGGGACCGCGCCGCTCGCGGCGCGAAATGAAAAGGTCGACCAAAATGAGCGATGTGGATGCTCTGAAGGCGGAGATCAGAAAACTCTCCGCCCGCGCCATGAATGCAAAAATGAACCTGCACGACCTGTCGGAAGAACTGCCGATCGGCTGGGAGACGATTCTCGACGTGGCGCAAAAAGCGCACAAGGCGTTCGCTGAACTCGAAGCCAAGCGGGCGGAATTGAAAGCCGCGGAAGCGGTCTAGAGCTTTTTCCGCTCTCTCTTTATTTTGACGAAAGGCAATCAGGATGGCGAATGCGCGCGACGGCCGCGAATGGCAGCCCGAATATCTTCAGGCGATCGATCCCAAGAAATGCATCGGCTGCGGCCGTTGTTACAAGGTTTGCGGCCGCGAAGTGATGACCCTCAAGGGCATCAATGATGAAGGCGAATTCATCTCGCTCGACGACGACGAGGACGATGAAATCGAAAAAAAGGTCATGGTCATGGCCGACGTCGGCGCCTGCGTCGGCTGCGGGGCCTGCGCCCGCGTTTGTCCGGCCAATTGCCAGACCCACGGTCACGCAGCCGCCTGATGACGCCCGATCGAGCCTATCGCTGGTTGATGGAGGCGGCTCGGCCGCCGGCCGGCGAAAGCTTCGATCTGCATGTCTGCGCCAGCATTCTCTCACTGGCGATTTTTCAGGCGCGCGAGGGCAATATTTCCCTCGCCGCGACCACCGGGCTCGACGCCGCAACCCTCGGCGTATTCGCGCGGAAAATGTTTCCCGGCGCGGCGGACGCGCTGGTGAAAATGGCTCGCGATCCCGCGCCCGCGCTCGGGCCGGAAGAACAAGCCATCCGCGATATTCTCCTGATGTACGCCAGCGGACGGCTGGATTTCGTGGGTCCGCTTTCCACCCTCATCGCCCGCCGCTGCCAGGAGCCGCGCCACCTGTGGCAGGATCTCGGCCTGCGCGACCGCACCGAACTTTCAAACTTGATGCAGCGACATTTTCCGCGCCTCAAGACGCGCAATTCGGGCGACATGAAATGGAAGAAATTCCTCACGCGTCTGGTCTGCGGGTCGGAAGGCTTTACGCTGTGTCCCGCGCCGGTCTGCTCCGACTGCGACGATTTTTCCTCATGCTTCGGCTCGGAGGAAGGCGTGGCGCAACTGAGCCACGTCTATCGCGAAGAGCGGCCCTGACGCGTTCCAACTCCACAGCAACCTCACGGTGAGGAGGCCCGCAGGGCCGTCTCGAACCGTGGGCAAATTCCTGACCTGTCATGAAAAGCGTGGCCAAACGCCCTCGCCCTTCGAGACGCCGCGCTTGGCGTGACGCCATTCCATGCGCGGCTCAGGGTGAGGGGATTGTTCGTATCACTCGATGCCGAGTTCCGCTTCGCGTCGGTTTGCGGCGGCGCGGAAGCGTTCTTCGATCGCCTTGGGGTTGGAAAGAAACTCCCTTTCCCCTTGATCGAGCGCGTCCTGGGCGATCTTGCCTTCTTCGGCGGTCAGCGGCACGCGGCCGGCCATGAAGATGGCGTCGGGCGCCACTTTCACGATGGCCGACCGATTGGGATGCTTGGCCACGGGCACCAATTCCACGGCTTCCAGCTTCCCGTCGAGCAACACAGCCTGCCCGACGACTTCGAGCTTGCGGCCATCCTGCGTCGTCTTCACTAAAGTGGTCATGGTCGTATTTTCCTTTTTAAGGAGCGATCCTCTTGTGGGGGAAGATCGCTCCAATGGTTTCGGATCAGGGAACCTGCGGCAACTGGTATCCGACACGCGGATGGGCGTTGTAGTAATCCGGACGCTCCGGCCAATCGCCCTCCGGCAGCATCTTGAAGGCGACGACTTTGGTTGGGGCGCCGGGCGCGCAGGACACTTCGCCCAGCTTGATTTCACGCGCGCCGGGGCCGACCGAAAAATCGGCGACCACGGTTCCGTCGGCCTTGACGGCGCGGGCGAAGCCGGGCGTGCCGGTATGCGAGCCGGGGACCGGATTGGCGACGAAGGCCGGGGTTTCGAAGTCACCCGATTCCGCGCCAAAGGCGGGCGTGGCGAAAGTGAATGAGGCGAGCGGACCGCTGCGATCGACCGCGTGATCGGCGCTGATCGGGCGGGCGACCGAATAGATGGTGAGCGTGCCGCCGTCCAGCAGCGCCTTGATTTCGTCCTTGGTCAGCTTCGCAAATGCGGATGCGACATTCATTGCCATCTCCATGTCGGGTTCGATGGGCATGCGCATCAAATTCTATGCCAAACGGCGCCGCCTTCCGCAGACAGGTGCAACAAAGCTGTCGCATTGCGGCCGAAAAAGGGAATGCGCGTCGCCAAGATGACGATTTTGTCGCGCTCGGCGTCGCGGCGGAGAAAAATGCGCGATTCTTGCAGGGCAGGCGTCGCAAACTTGTCGGAGGGGACGCGATGCTTGAGACGGCGATTGTCGGTGGAGGTCTGGGCGGTCTGGCGCTTGCGGCGCATTTGCAAAAGCGCGGCAAGGATTTCGCCGTGTTTGAAGCGCGCCAACGCTGGGGCGGCCGCATATTGTCCTATGATTGCACAGTTGTCGGGTCTCTCCGTCGATCTCGGCGCCTCGTGGTTCTGGCCCGACAACCAGCCCTTGATGACGGCGCTGCTGGCGGAACTGGGGCTCAAGTCCTTCGAGCAGCATGACCAGGGCACGGCGCTGCGGCTGAACGAAACCGACAAGAAGCCGGAAAAGATCGATGTCGCCGGCGGCGTCCACGGCGGGGCCAAGCGCGTTGTCGGCGGCGCGCAGAAAATCATCGAGGCCCTGCGGGGCGAAATCCCGGAAGAGCAAATTCACCTCGGGGCTCGGTTTTGACGGCGGTTGCGCGCCGAAAGCGATCATGTCGTGCTGACCTTCGAGCAGGGCGGCAAACCGATCGACATCGTCGGCGCGGAAAGTCGTGCTGGCGCTGCCGCCGCGTCTGGTCGAGGAGCGCATCGCCTTCCAGCCGCCGCTCGACGACGCGACACGGCAGGCGATGATCGAGGCGCCGACCTGGATGGCGCAGCAGGCCAAGGCGGTGGCGACTTTCGCCCAGCCGGTGTGGCGCGCGGCCGGGGAATCGGGCAACGCCTTCGTCACTCATGAGCAGGCGGTGCTGGGCGAGATTTTCGACGCTTGCGACGAGACCGCCAGCAAGGGCGCGCTCGGCGGCTTCCTCGCCCTCGGGCCCGATCTGCGCGTCGCCTTCCGCGAGGGTCTGCCCCTGCTGATGGAAAGCCAGTTGCAGCAGGTGTTCGGCTCCGATCTGGGCGGCGGCGAGCAATATTATCAGGACTGGGCGACCGAAGGCGAAACCTGCAGCGCGCTCGACCGCGAAAAGGGCGCCGAGGAGCACAAGCTGGCGGCCAATCCCATGCTGCGGCGCGGGTTGTGGGCGGGAAAACTGTTTTTGGGCGGGTCGGAGACCGGTGAGCGCCAGGCCGGCTATATGGAAGGCGCGCTGGAGGCGGCGCGCCGCATCGCCCGCGACATTTTCCGCGAGACGTCCGGGGCGGACACGGCGCCTGTCGCGGACACGCCCGAGGCGCTCAACGCCGCCAGCCTGGGCCGTTTCCAGGCCTGGGTCGAGGGGCAGGGCGATGCGCTGTTCGACGATTACCGCCGGCGCCTGATCGCCAGTCTCGCGGGGCAGAACAGCGATCAACTGACCCAGATCGCCATGCTTGGCGCGGCGGAAGGGTTTTTCGCGCAGGCGTTGCAGATTCTTGGGGCGCTGCCCTTCGATGGGACGGGGGTCGCGGTGGAGAAAGGCTGCAGCGCGTTGACGCCGCTGGCGCAAAAACCGTTCAGCGATTTCCTGCGCCAGTTTTTCGACGATGTGGTCGCCTTCAACCAGACCTCTTGCGCCCTGTCGAATTTTCCCGAAGAACATCATTTGGCCAAGGAATATCGGCAGGTGATCATGCGCGATCTCGCCGCCGCCTGGACCGAATTTTCGCTTGAGCTCAATCGCCTGCTGCTTGCCAAGGGCGAGAAGGCAAGCGCTGCCGTTTGAATAAGGAGAGAGACCGCAAATGTCCGAAGCCCCAATGACCGAAGCCTATGTGATCTGCGCCCTGTCCGACATTCCGAGCCAGAGGGCGACCGGCTTCCAGCTCGCCGAGGTCGGCGAGGATGGCGAACCCAGGCCTCTCAACATCGTGGTGGTGCGCTGGGGCAAGAAAGTTTTCGGCTATCTCAATCGCTGCCCGCACCATGGGACCAATCTCGATTGGGAGCGCGAGACTTTTCTCGATCCCAGCGGCCTGCGCCTGATGTGCGGCAAGCATGGCGCCCTGTTCGAACTGGGCACCGGACGTTGTTCGGACGGACCCTGCAAGGGCGAAAGCCTGACGCCTGTCGCCGTCGAAGTCATCGATGGCGATATTTGCGTGACCGGCGTCACGCTGGTCGAAGACGATGAAGACTGCGGGGAAGCCGACCAGCTGTGATTTCCAACCGCCGATCCTCCCTCCGTCATTGCGAGCGCAGCGAAGCAATCCACCTCTGCGTCGCAGGGTGGATTGCTTCGTCGCTTCAAGACGGGTGTGCTCTGACCCTTAGACCGGGCGGTTGGCGTTGCGGTTCTTGACCGGCTCCATGGTGGCGATGGCGACTTCCATGGTGATGGGCTCGAAGGTTTCCTTGCGTTCGACGGCCTTGTCGAGCACGAGTTGCACCTTGGCGCCGCCGTCGAGCTTCTTGAAGTCGTTCTTGTCGAGGCCGCACATGTCGGTCATTTCCTTCCAGACGGTCAATTCGTCGCAAGGCAGGATGGTCACGGTCGCGTCGCCGATCTGCATCGTGTATTTCTTCAGAAAATCAATATTGTTGACGAACAGGAAATAGGTGCCGGTCGGCGAGAGCAGCGGGCCGACGATCTTCTCGAAGGTGGCGATATTCGCCATGTTGTGCAGGTAGCCGGCGAAGGCTTCGATGGTCGGCTCGCCTTCCTTGGCGATGGCCAGCACGCCTTCGAAGGAGAACAGCGGCGGACGCTTTTCGTCGGCCACCGAGACCTGGAATTCCAGCGCGAAATCGCCGCGGAAGGCGCAATAGCCGGGCTTGCCGGTGGGGCCCTTGTAAACCGCGTTGAGCAGGCGGCCTTCCTTGTCCAGTTCGGCAAAGGCGGTCGTTGCGATCGAAGTCATGTGCATTCTCCAACTTGAAATTCTTCGCGCGTCCTCGCGCCGTGAGTCCCTATGCAATTGGTTTGCCGCTTTTTGCGCCACAAATTGTCTGGCCTGAACCATGCTTGTCGCACCGCAACAACGATCCTTGTCGCGTTTTTCGTTTCCGGGGCGCCGGATGAGGGCTTCAGGGGTCCGATTTTCACCAGCAAATAAGGAAGCGGACATGAGCATGAAGCTGCATATTGCGCGGCCCTATGTCGAAGCTCTGGCGGAAGCCTTTCCGGAGCTGGAGTCGCTCAAGGCGCAATTGCTGTTCGGCGACAAGGCCGAAGTGTCGTTCCAGCAGCTTTCCGACATCCAGGTCGATCATCTGGACGATCTCTACGGCCGCGCCGGTCCGCAGATGCAGAACCATCGCGCCCAATTGGCGACCTTGCGACGCGCCTTCGACGCCAAGGCGACGCGCTTCGGCGCCGAAGATCTTGAAACCGTCGTGCCGGCCATCGTCGCCTTCCTGATCGAGGAGGCGCAGCGCGGCTGGCTGTTCAGCATGACCATCGCCGGACGGCCGCTGCCCTATGTGGTGGCGCGGCTCGACTATACGCCGCCCTCCAATGACGAGACCGGTCGCATTTTCGTCGAGCTCAAGGCCAATTCCAAAGGCGATCTGGCGACGCTGCAAGTGCGCATTTCCGCAGGCGAAATCACCGGCAAGACGGTGGCCGAAATTTTCGCCGCCAAGGGTCTTTTTCGCGAGACGCCGGAATTGATCGCCGCCTATGACGCCAATGCGAACACATTATTTCGACTGGCGCGCGCGCTATGGCGCGCAATTTTCCGGCGGCGGCCTTGGCTTTTTCGCCGAAGACCCTCCGCCCAGCACCGCAGCAACGACTGGACGCGCAAGGAAGCGGTCATCCTGTCGTCGGGCGGCAATCCGG
Source organism: uncultured Alphaproteobacteria bacterium (assembly GCA_963813955.1). Taxonomy (GTDB): domain Bacteria; phylum Pseudomonadota; class Alphaproteobacteria; order Rhizobiales; family Beijerinckiaceae; genus Rhodoblastus. The sequence continues at coordinate 17,965 of CAWFBN010000068.1, forward strand.
CGCGGCTGGTCAATGACGAAAGCCTGCTCAGCAATCGCGCCCTGACGCTGGAGCTGACCGGCGACATTGTCGGCGGCTATCTGCGCAAGGCGGCCAAGAGCAATCTTTACGCGGAAGAGGACGAGGTCGCGGCGCAGAAGGCGGCGATCGGCAAGGATCTGTTCCGCCAGATTCCCGTCCATCCCTTCGTCCTGATGTTCCATCTCGATCTGCATCATTATGTCTGGGTCCATGTCGAGGATATCGAGCCTTATGTTTATCAGCCCGACCTCAAGCAGAAACTGGTGCTGCCGGAAGAGCAGACCGATCTGATCGACATTCTGACCGCCGAAATGGACGTGCTGATGGACGATATCGTCGCGGGCAAGTCGGGCGGCACCACGGTGCTGTGCGCCGGACCGCCCGGCGTCGGCAAGACCCTGACGGCGGAAGTTTATGCCGAAATCGTCCAGCGCCCGCTCTATCGCGTCCATTCCGGACAACTGGGGTTGAATGTCGCGGCCATGGAGACAGCGCTCAAGGAGGCGCTGCTGCGCGCCCAGCGCTGGGGCGCGGTCATGCTGATCGACGAGGCCGACGTCTATATCAAGCGGCGCCAGGACGACATGACCATGAATGCCGTGGTCGGCGTTTTTCTGCGCGTGCTGGAATATTTCAACGGCTTGCTGTTCCTGACCACCAATCGCATCGACGATATCGACGAGGCCATCGTCTCGCGCTGCATTGCGCTGATCCGCTTCCATTCGCCCGACGCCGAAGCGCGCAAACGCATCTGGGGCGTCATGTCCGAGCAATTCGCGCTTGGGCTCGACGAGGGTTTGATCGGGACTCTGGTCGAAATTTATCCCCAGACCAGCGGGCGGGACATCAAGGGACTGGCGAAACTGGTCGCGAAATATTGTCGCCATCGCGACATCCGTCCCGATCTCGACGTGTTCAAACGCTGCGCGGTTTTTCGCGGACTGGACCAGATCGCTGCTTGAGGTGTGTCGGCATAGCGACACAAGCCCATCGGGGTGTCGGGCTAATACATTGAAAAACAACGATCACGGCGTCGCGATTCATTCTGGCGCGGCTCTTGCTAATCCTTGAGACAGAAAGCTTCTCTGCTTTATGGAGGACCGCATGATCCATCTCACCGACAGCGCCCTGAATGCTGTCCGCAACGCCATCAAGGGCGCGTCCGAGCCCGTCGAAGGCTTGCGCCTTAAAGTGGAGACGGGCGGCTGCGCCGGCAACAAATATCTGATGGGTCTGGTCAAGACCGCCGATGAACATGACGACGTGGTCGAGCGCGACGGCGTCAAGGTCTTCGTCGAACCGGCCAGCCGCGAGCTGCTGGCCGGGATGACCATTGATTTCGTCGTCGCCATCGAAGGCGCCGGCTTCACTTTCGACAATCCCAACGCGACCCACTCCTGCTCCTGCGGCAAGAGCTTCGGTTGAGATTTTCGACGTTAACTTTTGACGAGGCGATACCATGCAGACTCAAGTGATGGAATCCACAGTCGACACGACGCCGGAAGCCCAGCGTCTCCAGCTCATCAACGAAGTCATCGAGGAGGTCCGCCCGAATCTCATTCGGGATGGCGGCGACTGCAAATTGATCTCCGTTGACGGCAACAAGATCAATGTGCGCCTGACGGGCGCCTGCGTGTTCTGCAAGCTGGCCAGCGCGACGCTGGAAGGCATCCAGGCCAAGATGATCGAAAAACTCGGCGAATTCGTCCGCGTCGTTCCGGTGCCGATGGGTTTCAAGCCCGGCCACTGACGCATTTCGGGACCAGCTCGGCATCCGAGGTCACGCCATGACGACTGCCGCCGCGCCGATTGACGGAAACGCCGCCAGACCGGGACTTGCTGGCCTGTGGAGCCTGTGGCGCGACGATGTCGGCTGCGTCAAGGCGCGCGACCCCGCCGCGCGCAATGTCGTTGAAATCCTGCTGACCTATCCGGGCGTGCACGCCATCATCTGGCATCGTCTCGCCAACAGGCTCTGGCGCTCCCGGTTCAAATTTCCGGCGCGATTTCTGTCCTGGTTCGCGCGGCTGGTCACCAATGTCGATATTCATCCCGGAGCGACCATCGGCCGCAATTTTTTCATCGATCACGGCGCGGGGGTTGTGATCGGCGAGACTGCGGAAGTCGGCGATAACGTGACGCTTTATCATGGCGTCACTCTGGGGGGCGTCAGCTGGTCGGCGGGCAAGCGCCATCCGACCATCGAGGATGGCGTGCTCGTGGGGGCGGGCGCGAAAATCCTCGGTCCGATCAAGGTCGGGGCTGGCGCCCGCATCGGCGCTAATTCCGTTGTGGTCGAAGATGTGCCGCCGGGTGTGACGGCGGTCGGCATTCCGGCGCGGATCGTGCGCGAGCCCTTGCGGCGCGGCTGGGCCGGGGGGCGCATCAATCTCGATCATCATCTGATCGCCGATCCGGTTGGCGAAGTGCTGTCGATCCTGCTCGACCGCGTCGATTTTCTGGAGGCGCGCATCAATCACATGCAGGGCCGCGCCAGAGGGACGGCTGCGGAGTCTGAAAATCAACTGGAGAGGCTGAATCAATGAGCGTGTTGCAGGAACTCGGAAGACTGTCTTCGGCGGAGGATTTCTTCAACTATCTCGACCTGCCTTTCGAACCGACGGTCGTTCAGGTTTCGCGTCTGCATATCCTGCGGCGCATGGGACAATATCTGAAGGGCAGCGAAGTTGATGGCGCCTTCGAGGGGCTCGACGACGCGCAGATCAAGGCTCTTTGCCGCGCGCATCTCGAGCAGGCCTATCAGGATTTCGTCGCCTCCTCGCCGATCCAGGAGCGCCTGTTCAAGGTGCATCAGGAGGCGGTGGCGCCCAAGCCGGAGCCGGCCAGCAATTTCGTGGCGCTCGACTCGTTGAAGATCGTCTGACGTTTTAAGCAAGTGGAGCGCGGCGTTGCGTGACGGAACGGCATCAAAACCGAATTCCCGATCAGCCGCCGCTCTATCCGGATCGCGCGTCGAAGGCGATGCCGGCCGCGCGGAAAAATGCGCTGCAGAGCCTTTACGAAATCTCGAAAATCCTGGCGTCGCCGGGGCAACTCCCGGCGGTTCTGTCGAGCGTCCTGACCGAACTGGCGCGCTTCGTCGACCTGCAGCGGGGCGTGATCGCGATCATCGACGACGCCGGCCGCGCGACTGCCGCGGTATGCTTCCGGATGGGGCGAGGGCGACGCGCAAGCCCATTTCGAGAGCTTGCCCAAAAGCCTGGCTGCGCGCCTCGTCGTCACCCGACAGCCTTTCATTGTCGCCGATGCGACCAAGGATCCGCTGTCGGCGGGATGGCCGGTCGCCTCGGACGAGGGCCAATCACCGTGATCGGCGCGCCGATCGAGATGCGGGACCGGGTCGCGGGCGTGGTGATCGTCGAATGCGTCGCGACCGCAGGCGACACGACGCGCGAAGAAGACGCGCGCTTTCTGGCGATGATTGGCGCGATGATTGGCCAGAGCTTGCATCTCTATGACATCGTCATGCGCGATCGCGAAAGGCTGATGGAAGATTTGCGCCGGTTGGAGAAGGAGGCGCCGCGACGCTCCGCCCTGCATAGCGAGCAACCGCTGCTTGGCATCGTCGGCGCGAGTCCGGCGATCCGCACGGTGTTCGAGCAGATCAACGTCATCGCGCACACCGACACCACGGTGCTGCTGCGCGGCGAATCCGGCTCCGGCAAGGAGCTTTTCGCCCGCGCCATTCATGATTTGTCGCCGCGCAAGAACGAGCCTTTCGTCCGGCTCAACGGCGCCGGCTTGACGGAACCCATGCTCGAATCCGAACTCTTCGGTCCGTGTAAGGGCTCATTGGGCGCGCGCCAACGCAAGGGATGTTTCGAGCGCGCCGACGCGGGCACCTTATACTTCGACGAAATCGGCTATCTCTCGCCCAACTTGCAGACCAGACTGTTGCACGTCCTGCAGGATGGCGCGTTCGCGCGGCGGATCGCAGACGGTCAAGGTCGATGTGCGCTTCGTCTTTGCCACCAACCGCAACCTCGAGAGCGCGGTGGAGCGGGGCGATTTCCGCGCCGATCTCTATTACCGCATCAATGTCGTGCCGATCCTGTTGCCGCCGCTGCGCGAGCGTCCCGAGGACATCGGGCTGTTGGCGCAGGAATTCCTCCGCCTTTTCAACGAAGAAAATGGCACGCGGAAAATGCTGTCCGAGGCGGGTTTGCAGTCGGCTGCAGGGCTGCTGGTTTCCCGGCAATGTGCGTGAGCTGGAAAATTGCGTGCGCCGGGCCGCCGCCTTGTCGCGCGCCGAGTCCATCGGCGATGAGGATTTCGCCTGCAGCAACAACTCCTGTCTCTCCTCCACCCTGTGGCGCGACTTCGAGCTGACGGCCAGGCCGCGCCAAGGCGCGGCTAACGACGTCGTTCCGGCAGAGTTCGACAGCGGGGGTTCCGGGTCCGACCGCGAAAAACTCGTCAACGCAATGGAAAAAGCCGGCTGGGTGCAGGCCAAGGCTGCGCGCCTGCTCAATCTGACGCCCCGCCAGATCGCTTATGCGCTGGTCAAGCATCAAATCCCGGTCAAGAAATTTTAGCTCCCAAACTCCAGCTCCAAAATTCTAAAGCATTCCAGGGTCGTCATTGCGAGCAAAGCGAAGCAATCCACCCTGGCCACAACCGCAAGCCATGGATTGCTTCGCTTCGCTCGCAATGACGGGGCCAGGTCAATACAGGCGAGAAAGCTAATAGCTCCCTGCGCCCAGTTCGTGTCGCAATCCAAACGCGGACGGTTACGAAACGTGCAAAGCGGATGCGGGGGCCAGAAAAATGACCGGTTTCGTCGCTGGCATGAGGCTTGCTCGACAGAAAGCGTCGTTCGAGCGCTGGCGGGCCGACCCGCCCAAGTCGCGAACGCGGTTTTCTGAGGAGATTTTTCGATGAGCTACAAAATCATCGCTTCAAGCTGCACCGGCTGCAGCCTTTGCGAATTCGAATGCCCGAACGCGGCGATTTCCATGAAGGGCGACACCTTCGTGATCAATCCCAAGAAATGCACGGAATGCGAAGGCCATTCGGACATTCCGCGCTGCGACGAGGTTTGCCCTGTTCCCGGAACCTGCGTCAAGGCCTGATGCGTTTGGCCGCGAAGGCTCGCAAAATATCCCGCGCCGGCAAGCCGGCGCTGGCGCCGCCCTGCTTCCCTGCTGTTGGGGAGCGTCATTCGCCCAATCGGCGCCATCGAAGGAATTTCAATTTGAAGATCATGATCCGTCGCGGAGAGTTCCGGTCTTTGCATTTATGTCCCCAAGAAGGATCTCGAGGAGCCGATCGTCGAATCGGAATTCGAAACCCTGTGGGGCGGTTGGATCAAGATCGCCAACGGCTGGGTGCTCGATCTGCCGGCCCTTGCCGCTGACACCCGCTTGCCGATTACCGTCGAAGCGAAGAAACGCGCGACCGAGGAGGCTGAATGATGAATGCGCCGCTGCTCGATCAGGACTTCCTGTCCCCGACTGACGCCGAAACCCTGCTGGCCGGCCTTGCCCGGCAATTGCGCGGCGGCACGATCATCCCCTATATCGGCCCCGGCCTCGCACAATTGTCGTCGCCGACCATTCCGATGACGCCGGAAGAATTGGCGGCCTATTTCGGCTCCAAGGTCGCGCTGCCGCGTCGCGCCAAAGGCAACCCCTGGGCGGCCGCGCAGCATATCGAAAGCTTCAAGCATCGCTCGACGGTGACCAAGCTGATGAACGAGGCTTTCGCGCCATCGGTCGAGCCGACGCCGCTGCTTCAGCATCTGGCAAGCCTGCCGCTGCCGCTGATCGTCGATACCTGGTATGACGGCGGCGCGCGCAAGGCGCTGGCCGGGCGCAGCGATTGGGGTGAAATCCAGGGTATCACCCGTTCCGGTCTCAGCGAGGACCGCTGGTATCGTTTCTACGACGCCGCTGGCGGCGAGGCGACCCGCGCCGACGCCGAAGGCTGGACGACCGTGTTGTACAAGCCGCATGGCGGCGTCGATCCGGCGAAAAACTTCCTCATCTCCGACGCCGATTATGTCGAAGTCCTGACCGAGATCGACATTCAGACGCCGATCCCCGATGTGGTCAAGGATCGCCGCACCGAGCGCAGCTTCCTGTTCATCGGCTGCCGTTTCCACGATCAGCTGCTGCGGACCTATGCGCGGCAGGTCACCAAGCGTTCGGCATCGCCGCATTACGCTATGGTCCAGCCCGAGAAACTGACGCTGAACGAGCGCCGTTTTCTGGCGACCCAAAACATCGTGCCGATCGCCCTGCCTCTGGAGCGGGCCAGCGAAATTCTCATCGCGGGGTAGCCCCCTCATCCGTCTCGCCTTCGGCGAACCACCTTCTCCCGCAAGGGGAGAAGGGAATCATTTTTCAAGGGAGCCGTTCGCGGCTCCCTTCGCCGTTTTGCGGCGCGACAATGGGCTTGTCGGCTTTGCAACAGGGAGAAAAACGCCGCGATTTTCTGTGCGCAAGCCGACAAGACAGAGTCTTAAACAAGCAGATAAGTCATTGAAATATAACAATAAATAATTGGGGGCCATTGTGGCATATGCGTTGCTAACTTATGCGCAGGTCAATTAACGCGAGGATCCGAAATGGACTCATCGGCACATCTGGAACCCGGCTCCAAGGGCTCCGAAATCGATCTCGAAGCCGTCATGCAGCAGGTCGCGGAACACAAGGGCTGCGGCACGACGTCTGAGGGAACCGCCAAGCCGAGCTGCGGCTCCAGCGATGGGCCGGAGGACATGCCTCCCGAAATCTGGGACAAGGTCAAGAACCATCCCTGCTACAGCGAAGAAGCGCATCATCATTATGCGCGCATGCATGTCGCCGTGGCGCCCGCCTGCAACATCCAGTGCAATTACTGCAATCGCAAATATGATTGCGCCAATGAATCGCGTCCGGGCGTGGTCAGCGAAAAGCTGACGCCCGAACAGGCGGCGAAAAAGGTTCTCGCCGTCGCCAGCACCATCCCGCAGATGACGGTGCTCGGCATCGCCGGCCCCGGCGATCCGCTCGCCAATCCGGCCAAGACCTTCAAGACCTTCGAGCTGATCTCCCAGACCGCGCCGGACATTAAATTGTGTCTGTCGACCAATGGTCTGGCCCTGCCCGAACATGTCGACACCATCGCCAGCTACAATGTCGATCACGTCACCATCACCATCAACATGGTCGATCCGGAAATCGGCGCGAAGATCTATCCGTGGGTGTTCTACAAGCACAAGCGCTACACCGGCATCGAAGCGGCGCAAATCCTCACCGATCACCAGTTGCGCGGCCTCGAAATGCTGACCGAGCGCGGGATCTTGTGCAAGGTCAACTCGGTGATGATCCCCGGCGTCAACGACAAGCATCTCGTTGAAGTCAACAAGGCGGTCAAATCGCGCGGCGCCTTCCTGCACAACATCATGCCGCTGATTTCCGCGCCGGAGCACGGCACGGTGTTCGGCCTGAATGGCCAACGTGGCCCGACGGCGCAGGAATTGAAGGCCCTGCAGGATAGCTGCGAAGGCGAAATGAACATGATGCGGCATTGCCGCCAGTGTCGCGCCGACGCGGTGGGCCTGCTCGGCGAGGACCGCTCGGAGGAATTCACCACCGACAAGATCATGGCGATGGAAGTCAATTACGATCTGGAAGGCCGCAAAGCCTATCAGGCCGTGGTCGAACTGGAGCGCGTAGCCAAGGTCGACGCCAAGAAGGAAGAAGTGGCGACGCTCGCCAATGTCGAAAGCGACATCAAGATTCTGGCCGCCGTGGCGACCAAGGGTCAGGGCGTCATCAACGAGCACTTCGGTCACGCGAAGGAATTCCAGATCTACGAATTGTCCACCAAGGGCGCGAAATTCGTCGGTCATCGCCGCGTCGATCTGTATTGCCAGGGCGGTTTTGGCGACGAGGATTCATTGGAGACAGTGATCCGCGCCATCAACGATTGCCATGCGGTGTTCGTCGCCAAAATCGGCGGCTGCCCGAAGAGCGATCTGCAAAAGGCCGGCATCGATCCGGTCGATGAATACGCCCATGAATTCATCGAGAAATCGGCGATCACCTGGTTCAAGGCCTATCTCGAAAAGGTCAAGAGCGGCGAGATCGTTCACGAGGCGCGCGGCGATGCGGAAATCCGCCAGGGCGCGCTGATCGAAACCTCTGAGGAATGGGACGAAAGGAAAGTCTGCAATGGCGTATAAAATCATTTCGTCGCAATGCACGAATTGTTCGGCTTGCGAGGCGGAGTGCCCGAATGTGGCCATTTCCGAAAAGGGCGGAACCTTCGTCATCAATCCAAAAAAATGCACCGAATGCCTTGGTCATTTCGATGAGGCCCAATGCGTCGCGGTATGCCCTGTCGATAACACCTGTGTGATCGACAATTCCGTTCCCCGTTATCAAGCTCCTTGAGGACAAGATGAATTTCACGATCACTCCCAAAGCCGCGAAATTCATGCGCATGATGGTGATGGCCGACGGCGGGCCGGGGGCGGGTTTCCGCCTCGCGGTCAGCCCCGGCGGCTGCTCCGGCCTGGCGGCGGAAATCGCCATCAAGTCTGAGCCCGATACCGGCGATGCGGTTGTCACCCGCGAGGGCGTCAAGATGTTCCTGCCGGCGGAAAGCCGCCTGTTGCTCGACGGCGTGACCATCGATTTCACCGACACGCCGGCCAAGACGGGTCTGGTTTTCCATGACCCCAAGGCCACCACCTGCAGCAGCCACGGCTGACGCCCGCAATGAAAAGCGGGGACTCTTCAGACTTCAGCGACGAGTCCCTGCTGTCCCATCCTCTGTTCGGCGGCGGTCTGCCGCCGCTGGCGGAGGAACATCTGCAACAGGCCGGCCTGTCCTATCAGTCCTATGACATCGCCGAAGATCATCTGCGGCAGGCGCAAATCCTGGCGCCGGATCATTTCGCGGTTCTGATCGGGCTTTACCGTTTTTATTTCTACAAAGGGCGGATGAGCGAGGCGCTGGGGCTGGCGAATATCTGTCTCGCCAAGGCGGCGCGGGAAAAGAATTTCGCCGCCGACTGGCGCGACGTGCGCGCCGGGGACGCCGATTTCGCCGATTACGGGGACGTATTGGCGCGCTTCTACATGTTCTGCCTCAAGGGCTACGCCTATCTGAACATGCGTCTGGGCGATCTCGCGGAAGGCCGCGTCGCGGTCGAAAAGCTGCTTCAGCTCGACCCCAGCGACAAGATCGGCGCCAGACTTCTCTTCGACATTCTGGAACGCGCAGGCGGAGGCATGTGGGGCGGGACGATGAATGACGACATCGAAGAAACCATCGACTGGCAGGGCGATGCCGTCGACTGCTCAAAGTGCGAGCATCTCGACATCAACGCGACAGGCAAATGTCGGCTTTCCCACGCCTGCGTCAACGATCGCTACGCACGCCGCATCGACCGGTTTTTCAATTGGAATCCGGTGCTCGCCAATCGACTATATCACCCATCCGCATTTCGAGGTGCGGGCGATCGCTTCCAAACATGCGGCGGTGTTCCTTTTGCTGCCGCTGCTCGACGATCCGGAAGAGACGGTGCGCTGGAACGCCGCGCGCCGGCTGCCGAAAAAACACATCCTGAAATTGCGCCACGATCCGCATCGTGAAGTGCGCATCCGCATCGTGTCGCTGCTCGACGACGCCGATCTGGTCCCGATGTTGCAAGACGAGGATTACTACGTCCGTCTCGTCATTGCGCGGCGTCTGGAGCCCCAGCTGCTGGAATGGATGCTGCATGATGAAGAGGCGGAAGTGCGGCGCGTCGTGGCGCAAAGCGTGCCCGACGACATGCTGATGCGCATGGCCGGCGACCCCGAGCCGCGGGTGCGGCTGGAGGTGGCGCAGCGACTGACCGGAGAGCGTCTGGCGCAGATGCGGAGCGATCCGGACTGGCGCGTTCGCTACGAGGCCGCGTGCCGGGTCGAACTGGAGGAACTCGGCGAACTGGCCAATGATTTCGACGATCTGGTCCGGGAAATGGTGTTTTCGCGGCTGGGGAGCAAAGAAGTGCTTGGGAGCGAGGGCCGAATTGGTGAGGGAGGGCCGTTGTGAGCAGAATCGTTCGTGACAGCGACGTGGTGGAAATCACCCAGCCGCCATATTTCAATTTCGGCGAGAAGGTGCGGGCCAGGCGCGTCATCCGCAATGACGGCACTTACGCCGGCAAGGAAATGGCGACGTTCTCTGCATCAAGGGCGAGATCGGCTACGTCGTGAGCATCGGCACCTTCCTGCAGCAATATTACATTTACGCCGTCGAATTCACCGAAAGCGGCAATCGCGTCGGCATGAAGCGCAAGGAGCTGGAGCCGATCAATCGCCCGTGAGGAAAACGTTGAAGATATCCCGCTGCCAGAGGAGTTATCCGCATGATTGATCCACGCCAGCCGAAATACCAATGGGGCCAGCAAGTTCGTTGCACGATCGACCTCGTCAACGACGGCCCCTATCCCAACGTCGACGAGGACGCTCTGCTGGTCGAGTTGGGCGGCGTCGGCGAGATCGTGCAGGTCGGCGCTCACGTCGATTTCCAACACCCCGATCTATCTCGTCGAGTTCAACGAGAAATACGTGATCGGGTGTCTTGAAGAAGAAATCGCGCCCGTTTGATCGAGCGCGCTGTGGAGGATGAGTGATGGCGATCAAGGCGGAAGAATTGCAAGACATCGAAACGATGCTGGCCGACGCCGACGCTTCGATTTTTGCGACGCTGCGGCAGAAATATCCGCATCTCGCATGGTCGCGCTGCGACGCCTCCGACGTGCTTGAGGAGCCCTACCGCTCATTCAAGGCATTCGACATGCATTTGTTCGACGTCAGCAATCATTGTCCGA
>CAWFBN010000069.1:0-18887 GCA_963813955.1 uncultured Alphaproteobacteria bacterium
GGAGGCCGGATTGATCGGCCAAACCCTTTACCTCGAAGCCGAAGCCGCCGACCTGCGCGGCACCGGCGTCGGCTGTTTCTTCGATGACGAAACCCACGACTTCCTCGGCCTCAAAACGCCAGAGTTGCAAACGCTCTATCATTTCACCGTAGGTGTGCCGCTCACCGACGAGCGCATCGCGACACAACCCGCCTATCCCGACAAACCCCGACCAAAGGCGTTCCAGCCATGACACCCGACTTGCAAGATTGGCTCGAAGCCGAAGGTTTTTTGCCCGACGACATCAACGCGACGATCGCCAATCGGACGACGCCGCTTATGCGCGCGGCCTTCAAAGGCGAGGTGGACATGGCGCGAAAAATTCTCAGCCTTGGCGGCAAGGTCGAATTGCTTAATGCCGATGGCAATAACGCGCTATGGCTCGCCTGCGTCGAAAAGCATCTCGCGATGATCGACCTGCTGCTCGACGCGGGCATCGACATCGACAATTGCAACGAAAATGGCGCCACCGCCCTGATGTATGTCTCCTCCTCGGGACGCACCGATGTCGTCGCGCATCTGCTGGCGCGCGGCGCCGATATCAAGCCGGAGACGCTCGACGGCTTTTCGGCGCTCGACATGGCCGCCAATATCGACTGCCTCAATCTTTTGCGTTCGGCGCAGAAAAAGGCGCAGGCCGCTTGAAATCGAGGAATGGTCGTCATTGCGAGGAGCAATAGCGACGAAGCAATCCACTGCGCGAACCAATGGATTGCTTCGCTTCGCTCGCAATGACCAAGATCAGCGCTGGGGAACAACCGCCAGACGTTCGACCAGATTGCCGCCCTTGAGATGGGTGTCGACGATCTCGTCGATGTCTTCCGGCGCCTTGGGCGCATACCACACGCCTTCGGGATAGACGACCATCAGCGGGCCGGCGCGGCAGAAGCCGAGGCAGCCGGCCGCCGTGAAGCCGACTTCCGCCAGACGTTCGGCTTCCAGACGCTTGGACAGGCGATCCCACAAGGGCTGCGCGCCCAACTCTCCGCAGGAGCCGCGCGGATGACCCGCCGGACGCTGGGTATAGCAGGCGAAGACATGCCGCTTGTAGAGTTGCGGCACGTCGGCAAGGGTGGCGGTCGCGGTCTCTGTCGTCATGCCGAGACTTTCACGCCCTTGTCGGCGAAGAGTTGGGTCAACTCGCCCGAAGCGGCCATTTCACGCACAATGTCGCAGCCGCCGACGAACTCGCCCTTGACATAAAGCTGGGGAATGGTCGGCCAGTTGGAGAATTCCTTGATGCCTTCGCGGACCAGCGGATCATCGAGGACATTGACCGCGCCGTAGGGCACGCCCGCGCCATTCAGCACTTGCACGACGGCGGCGGAGAAGCCGCATTGCGGTTGGGCGGGAACGCCCTTCATGAAGAGAACGACATCGGCAGAGTCGATAATGGACTTGATGCGTTCGGAGGTTTTTTCCGTCATCGATTGACCTTTCGGCTCGTGCATTCCGAGCGGGATTAATGGTTAAACGCGGGACTTGGGTCGGGAACTTGGGCCGCCGCGATGGTTGCGATGCAAAACCGAAGCCAGAAGACACCGCCGCTGTCGGCTCGTCAAGGCGCGGAATTCGCAATGGAAAAATGCTGCGTCGCAATACCGACAGAAGACCAATGTCGGACATTGCGACGCGGGTCAAAATCAAAGGAAAGCTGGGCGTTATAGCCTTCTCCCCTTGCGGGAGAAGGGGACGCGAAGCGCCGGATGAGGGGGCCCCTACGGCCCTGTCCTTGCTAGAAAGTCTCACTATCCCAGTCAGGAGGCCCCCTTTGATCATTCCATTTCCCGTCCCTGAGCCCGACTCGATCAATTTCGGCGATCTGCCGGATGCCATCAACGCCCTTCTGCAACAGGGCGTCGCCGCCTATCGCCGCGATTTCAACACGGCCGATGCCCTGTTCCGTCAGGCTTTGGAGGCCGCGCCGCAGGAACTGCCAACCTATTATTGCCTCTATAAAATCCACACCTATCAAGGCAATCTCGACGAGGCGCGCGCCGTGGCGCAGGCCGGGCTGGTCGAGGCGGCGCGCCAGGCGGGCTGGTCCGAAGACTGGCGTCAATGGCCCGTCGAACCGGGTGTTCCGGACGGCGCCGCGCGTTTCGCGCTCTATACATTGAAGGCGCTGGCCTTTATTCATCTGCGTCGTGACGAAATTTCTCAATCCAGCGAAATCCTCGACGCCCTGCGCCTCCTCGACCCGACAGGCGAGGTCGGCTGGCCCGTTGTGGCCGCGTTGGCTGAAGGAATCAGCTAGAAGCCTCGATCCGATATCGAGCAGTTCAGTCTCTGTTTTTAAGCGTTTTATTTACGCAAACCGGAGACTGCTTCGCTTGAAAACGCTTTGCGGGCCGGACATGGCGCCTCGCTTGCATCCTACCCTCCCAGGCGCCGCGCCGCACACTCGGCCGCGCCGTTTCCGGCGCCCGGACCATCCAGAAAAACGGGCGCATAACTGATTTCAAGGTCGGAACCCTGACATGAGCGAAGAGACGGAAACCCTGCAAGAACTCGCGGACCGCAAATATAAATACGGCTTCGTGTCCGATATCGAATCCGATTACGCGCCCAAGGGTTTGAACGAAGAGGTCATCCGCTTCATCTCGGCGAAAAAGAACGAGCCCGACTGGATGCTCGACTATCGCCTGACCGCCTATCGCCGCTGGCTGACGCTCGAAGAGCCGCATTGGGCCAAGCTGCATTATCCGAAAATCGACTTCCAGGACGCCTATTATTATGCGGCGCCAAAGAGCGATAGCGACGGTCCGAAAAACATCGACGAGGTCGATCCCGAACTGCTCAAGGTCTATGCGAAACTCGGCATTCCGCTGCACGAACAGGAAGTGCTGGCCGGCGTGCAGGAACGCAAGATCGCGGTGGACGCGGTGTTCGATTCCGTGTCGGTCGTCACCACTTTCAAGGAAGAGCTTTCCAAGGTCGGCGTGATCTTCTGCCCGATTTCGGAAGCACTGCAAAACCATCCCGAACTGGTGAAAAAATATCTCGGCTCGGTCGTTCCGGCGACGGATAATTTCTACGCCACGCTGAACGCCGCGGTCTTCTCGGAAGGCTCCTTCGTCTACATTCCCGAAGGCGTCCGCTGCCCGATGGAATTGTCCACCTATTTCCGCATCAACGCCGCCAAATCCGGCCAGTTCGAGCGCACGCTGATCATCGCGGAAAAGGGCTCCTACGTCTCCTATCTCGAAGGCTGCACCGCGCCGCAGCGCGACGAAAACCAGCTTCACGCCGCCGTGGTCGAACTGGTGGCGATGGACGACGCCGAGATCAAATATTCGACCGTCCAGAACTGGTATCCGGGCGACGAAGAAGGCAAGGGCGGCATCTATAATTTCGTGACAAAACGCGGCGATTGCCGCGGCGCCCGCTCGAAAATTTCCTGGACGCAGGTCGAGACAGGCTCCTCGATCACCTGGAAATATCCGTCCTGCATTTTACGCGGTGATGACTCACGTGGAGAGTTCTACTCCATCGCCATCGCCAACAATTACCAGCAGGCCGACACCGGCACCAAGATGCTGCATCTCGGCAAGAACACGTCGAGCCGCATCGTGTCCAAGGGCATTTCCGCCGGCCATGCGCAGAACACCTATCGCGGTCTGGTCAGCATCCACGCCAAGGCCGACGGCGCGCGCAATTTCACGCAATGCGACTCGCTGCTGCTCGGCGACCAATGCGGCGCCCATACCGTGCCCTATATCCAGTCGCGCAATCCCACGGCGATCCTAGAACATGAAGCGACGACGTCGAAAATTTCCGACGACCAGCTTTTCTACTGTCTTTCGCGCGGCATTCCTACTGAGGAGGCCGTCGCTCTGATCGTCAACGGGTTCTGCCGCGAAGTCTTGCAGCAACTGCCCATGGAATTCGCTGTCGAGGCGCAAAAGCTCGTCGGCATCAGCCTCGAAGGGAGCGTCGGATAATGCTTGAGATCAAGGACTTGCACGTCAATGTGTTTGGCAAGGAAATTCTCAAGGGCCTTTCGCTAAAGGTGCCGCCGGGCGAAGTCCATGCGATCATGGGCCCCAATGGCGCCGGCAAATCGACGACTTCCTACACGCTGGCCGGCCGCGCCGGCTATGAAGTGACGAGCGGCGAGATCGACCTTTACGGCGAGGACATCACCGGACTGTCGCCGGAAGAACGCGCCGCCAAAGGCATCTTCCTCGCCTTCCAGTATCCGATGGAGATCCCCGGCGTCTCGACCATGAATTTCCTCGAAAACCGCGATGAACGCGCAAGCCCGGACGCGCGGCGAAAAGGAACTCGATGCGGCGCAATTTTTGCGCATCGTGCGCGCGGCGGCCAAGGAGCTGAATATCTCCGAGGACATGCTCAAGCGGCCGCTCAATGTCGGCTTTTCCGGCGGCGAAAAGAAGCGCAACGAGACCCTGCAAATGGCGCTGCTTAACCTAAGCTGGCGATCCTCGACGAAATGGATTCAGGTCTGGACATCGACGCGCTGAAACTGGTTGCGGAAGGCGTCAACAAGCTGCGCGCGCCCGACCGCTCCTTCCTCGTCATCACCCATTACCAGCGCCTGCTCGATTACATCGTCCCGGATGTCATCCACATCCTGTCCGGCGGCAAGATCGTGATGTCGGGCGACAAGAGCCTGGCGCTGCAACTCGAAGAAAATGGCTACGACGCCGTCATCAACCAGGCTGCGTGAGGGTCACATGGGCAAAGTCGTCTCGCTCGACAATCTTCTCGCCAGCATGGAGGCGCGCCGTAACGGCGCGGCGCCCTGGCTCGGCTCATTGCTCGATGAGAGCCGCGAGAAATTCGCCAGCGCCGGACTGCCCAACCGGCGCGTGGAAGCCTGGCGCTATTCGGATCTCGCCAAGGCCCTGCACGAGACGGTCGTCCTCGACGTTCAGGCCGACGCGCCGCCCGAACTGACGGGCGCCTGCGTCGCGGCTTTCGAAGACGGCGTGCTGGACAATTCCCTGTCCTCCTATTGCGCCATGGGCGCCCAGCCCCTGCGCAAGGTGCTGGCGGACAAGGACTCCATCGCCGCCAACCTGATCGGCAAGATCAATCCGCAGCACGATCATCCGATCATCAATCTCAACACCGCCCTGATGGAGGAAGGTCTCGTCCTGCATGTGCCGAAAGGCGTGACGCTGGCGACCCCGCTGCATCTGCGTTTCAACTGGAGCGGCGTCGAGGCGCAAGGCGCCGACGGACGGCATTTGCGCATCCTCATCGTGCTCGAAGAAGGCGCGCAGGCGACCCTTTTCGAAACCCATGACGGATCGCCCAGCTTCGCAACCATCGTCACCGAATTGAGCCTCGCGGCGAACGCCAAACTGACCCATGTGCGGCTGGAGAATTTCGGCGCCGCCGCGCGGCAGACCGCCGCCACTGTCGCCGATATTGGCCAAGGCGCCCTTTATCGCAGCTTCTATTTCTCGCAGGGCGGCCATTTCGCCCGCCACGAGGCTCTGCTTAAAATGTCCGGCGAAGAAAGCCGCGCCGAGATCGACGCCGCCTATCTGGTCGCCGACAAGCGCCATTGCGACAACACCACCGTGTTTTTGCACGCAGCGCCAAACACCTCGTCCAAGCAGACTTTCCGCGGCGTGCTCGCCGGGGCGGGACGCGGCGTCTATCAGGGCTGCGTCCAAGTGGCGCAGGCGGCGCAAAAAACCGACGCCAAGCAATTGAGCCGCGCGCTGTTGCTGTCGCACAAGGCCGAAATCGTCACCAAGCCGGAACTCGAAATCTACGCCGATGACGTGAAATGCAGCCATGGCGCGACGGCGGGCGAACTCGACGCCAACGCCCTGTTCTTCCTGCGCGCCCGTGGCTTGCCGGAGCCCGAGGCCCGCGCCATGCTGGTCGAGGCTTTCCTCGGCGAGGCCTTGACACCATCGAGAACGAGGGTTTACGCGAAATCGCGTCCATCGCGCCCATCAATGGCTGTCGCGTCATGCCGGCGAGGCGACCCATGTTGAATAACGCCCTCGCCCTTCCCGCCACACCGGTTTTCGACGTTTATGCGGCGCGGGCGGAATTCCCGATCCTGTCGCGGCAGGTCTATGGCAAGCCGTTGGTCTATCTCGACAATGGCGCCTCGGCCCAAAAGCCGAAAGTGGTGCTCGACGCGATCATGGCCGGCTATGCCGAGACCTACGCCAACGTGCATCGCGGCGCGCATTTCCTGTCGGGCGAATCCACCGTCGCCTTCGAGAAGGCGCGTGAAATCGGCGCGCAGCTTCGTCAACGCCAGCCGGGTTGAGGAAATCGTCTTCACCAAGGGCGGCACGGAGGCGATCAATCTCGTCGCCTCCAGCCTCGGGGCCGACATTGGCGAAGGCGATGAGATCATCATCTCCGAAATGGAGCATCACTCCAACATCGTCCCCTGGCATTTTCTACGCGAGCGCAAGGGCGCCAATCTGCTATGGGCGCCGCTGGCCGCCGACGATTCCTTCGATCTCGACGCTTTCTCGAAATTGCTGTCGAAGAAAACAAAAATCGTCGCCATCACCCACATGTCCAATGTGCTGGGCACGGTCACGCCGGTGGCCGAAATTGTCCGCATGGCCCATGCGGTCGGCGCCAAGGTGCTGATCGACGGCTGCCAGGGCTCTGTGCATGACATCGTTGATGTGCAGGCGCTCGATTGCGACTTCTACGTCACCACCGGGCACAAGCTCTACGGGCCCACCGGCATCGGCTTTCTCTACGGCAAATATGACCTTCTCGCGCAGATGCAGCCCTATCAGGGCGGCGGCGAAATGATCGCCGACGTGTACAAGGACCGCATCACCTATGCCGAACCGCCGCATCGTTTCGAGGCCGGCACGCCGCCGATCGTCGAGGCCATCGGGCTCGGCGTGGCGCTGGACTGGATGCAGGCTCTCGACCGCGCCGGCGTCGCCGAGCATGAAGCCGCCCTGCTCGCCCATGTCACCGAAGATATGGACAATCTCGGCGGCGTGCGCATTTTCGGCCGCGCCCCCAACAAGGGCGCGATCGTGACTTTCGAGATCGCGGGCGCCCACGCCCATGACGTTTCGACCATTCTCGACCGCGCCGGCATTGCGGTGCGCGCGGGCACGCATTGCGCCCAGCCGCTCATGACCAAGCTGGGCGTGACGGCGTCCGCCCGCGCCTCTTTCGCCCTCTACAATACGCATGAAGAGGTCGAGGCTTTCGTCAAGGGCCTTCGCCGGGTGAAGGAGTTGTTCGCATGAATGAAGCCGTGCACCCCACCATCGCCTTCTCCGACGAAGCGGTGGAAATGCCGGAATGGACCGGCGAACTGGAAGCGGATGTCATCGCCGCCATTCGCACCGTGTTCGATCCGGAAATTCCGGTCAATGTCTATGATCTCGGCCTCATTTACCGGGTCGACATCAGCAATCCGGCGGCGATCGACATTGACATGACCCTGACCGCGCCGGGATGCCCGGTCGCTGGCGAAATGCTGCGACGGGTCGAAAAAGCGGTGCTGCTGGCGCCTGGCGCGACGGGCGCCACGGTCCACCTGGTGTTCGACCCGCCGTGGGATGCGGCCAAAATGTCGGACGAAGCCAAGCTTGAGCTGGGAATGCTCTGATCCTTCCGATCCCTCCAAAAAGATGAGCGAATTCATGGACGAGCTTTTTGCGATCTGCCGCACCTTCGAAATCGACGATCACGACGCGCGGGGCTTTGTGCTCAAGCGCGTCGTCGCTGATGGCGAAAGCGAGCGTTGGCCGATTATCGTCACCCGCAAGGGCGCGAATTTCTATGGCTTCGAAAACAAATGCCCTCACGCCGGCGAACGCCTCGATGTCAATAGCGGCGAGTTCATGGACGAAGCCGGCAATTTTCTGATTTGCAGCAAGCATGGCGCGCAATTCGATCTCGACACCGGCTTTTGCTTCTCCGGCGCCTGCCAGAACAAGTCGCTGACTGCCATCAAGATCGTCGTTGACGACGGCGACGTCTGCGTAACCGGCGTGGAACTGGCGGAAGAAGACGGCCTCGACCTCACCGATACCGATGCGCCCGAAGTGGTGATCACCGGCGATTGATTTTCTTGAAAACGAGTGGGAGCGACGCATGACCGATATGGCGGAACTGGCCAAACGCAAAAAGGCGCTGAATCTCGCCGTGGTCTATGTCGATCCAGAGGCCTTCGTCGAAAACTATCTCGGCTGGCTGGAAATCACCGCCTTCATCAGCGCCTTGCGCGCTGGCGAAGTTCAGGCGCCGGCGGATGGACTGACGCCGGCGCTGACGCCGCAGCAACTGAAGAACGGCAGCGTCGACCATGTCGCCAAGGACGCCCTGTTTGCCTTTTGCATGACCGCGGCGCTGCAGGGCGACAAGGCGGCGGTCGACAAGGTCGAGGCCGGGCTGACCGCGCGCTTCGGATCGGATTTTCCCGGCGCGACCGCCCTGTGGAGCTTCCGCTCAAAAATCGACGAACCGGTGTCGCTCGAAGATCACGTCGGCCAAGCCGCGCAAAAATGCTGGTCGGCGACCTGCCGCCCCCGCCCATGCGCGCCAAGGAAAACTGGAGCGCCGGCCTGCGCTTTTTCGAAAAGGCGCGCAAATCGAATTTCGCGCAGGAAATCATGTATCCGCTGGCGCGCTGGACGCGCGAAAAATGGACCGACACCCTGGAAAAGGGGGTCGCTTTCCTCGTTCACATCGAGGACAATGTGCCCGTGCTGCGCGAAGTGCTGGCCGAACCGCGCAATGACGAGTCTTTTGTCGCCACTGTGCTGCTCAAGATGGCGCCGGGCGTCGACATGGAACTCAACGACGACGCGCAGGGTTTCCTTCGCTCGCTTGCCAGACGGGCCTGAAAAAATGACCTTCATCGCCATGAACCGCTTCCGCGTCGCCCTCGGCAAGGAGGCGGAATTCGAAGAGATCTGGCGCAGCCGCCAGAGCGACCTTCCCGCCACGCCCGGCTTCGTGGTTTTCCATCTTCTGCGCGGCGCGAGCGACGACGCCTCGACCCTGTTCGCCTCGCATACCATCTGGGAGACGCGCGGCCATTTCGAGGACTGGACGCGGTCGGAAGCCTTTCGCCGCGCCCATTCCGGCGCGCCGAAAAGCGCCGGTCTCTATCTCGGGCCGCCGCAGTTCGAGGGTTTCGAGGCGGTCTCCGAAACCCTCAAGGCCGTCTGACAAAATCCGACAGTCCGTTGTTGCGACAATAACAGCCCCTCGCGCAATTTCGACAAAACCCGCCTTTTTCTCGTTTTTCCGCCGATTACAGCCCCTTTTGGCCCCGAATTCTTTGGCCCGACTTTCGCTACATGTATTCACCCAGAAGAAGCGGGACCGAACCTGACATGGGATAAGCAAGGAAAGATTTTTGAGGAGACGAGGGCATGATCGCGTCCAAATTTGCGGCTTTTTTCGCCTCCTCCGAGCAACGCCGCTTGCGGTCATCCTCGGAACCAATGAAATCGCCTCCGCTGTCGCGGTCAAATTGCGCAAGGCCCATTTCAGCGTCATCCTCAGCCACGATCCCTATCCGCCGGTGATCCGGCGCGGCATGGCCTTCTACGACGCCCTGTTCGACGACCACGCCGTGATCGACGGCATCGAAGGCCAGCGCGCCGAAACCGCGATGGAAATCGCGGACATCGTCGGCGATGACAATCGTGTCGCGGTGACGCCGCTGCAATTGAGCGATCTCCTCGCCTTGCGCCGCATCCCGGTGTTGATCGACGCCCGCATGCAAAAGCGCCGCGTCACCCCGGACTTCCGCTTCTATGTCGGCCTGGCGGTGGGACTCGGCCCGAATTTCATCATCGGCGAGAATTGCGACATCGCGGTCGAGACGCGGCCGGTCAAATGCGGCGCGATTGTCGAGACAGGCGCCACCGACGATTTCGACGGCGTCCCGAATCCGCTCGGCGGCGTCGGCAAGGAGCGTTTCACCTATGCCGAAACCAGCGGCGTCTGGCATACGCCGCTCGACATCGGCGCGCGGGTGTTTCGCGGTTTGAGCCTCGGCAATCTGAATGGCGCGACGATTGTGGCGCCACTCGACGGCGTGTTGCGCGGTCTGGCGCGCGACGGCGTTTTCGTGCCGCAAGGCGCCAAATTGCTGGAAGTCGATCAGCGCGGACGCCATGCGCGCTGGACCGGACTCGATGCGCGCGCCCGCCGCATCGCGAACTCCACGGTGCAGGCCATTCGTCAGGCGCAAAAAAGCCGCAAGCGCGCGCCGCGTTCGGCGCCGGCCGCGCTATAAAGGGCTCGCTTCCTCCGAACCAAATCGAAGATCCCATGTCGGCGAATATTCCCCTCGCGCAACTCGAACGCCTGCTTTTCGACGACGCGCCCTATGGCGATCTCACCACCGACCTGCTTGGCATTGGCGCGCAACGCGGCCGCATGACTTTTTCCGCGCGAGGCCCGATGGTGCTGGCTTTGGCGACGGAAGCGGCGGAAATTCTCGAAATGGCCGGCGCCTCGGTCGAGCGGCTGGTCGAAGACGGCCAGGCCTTGACGCCGGGCCAGGAGTTCTTGCGCGCCGAGGGTCAGGCTGGCGCGCTGTTGCGCGGCTGGAAAGTTGCACAAACTTTGGTCGAGATCTGGTCCGGCGTGGCGACGGCGGCGCGCGAAATCGTCGAGGCCGCCCGCGCGGTTGCGCCGGACATCTGTGTGGCCTGCACGCGGAAAAACACGCCCGGCCTCAAGAATTTCTCCGTCGCCGCAATTCGCGCCGGCGGGGCCGAAATGCATCGCCTCGGCCTGTCCGAAACCATCCTGGTGTTTCCCGAGCATCTCGCCTTTGTCGGAGGCGAAACACTGGACAGCGTCGCGGCGCGCCTGCGACGCGGCGCGCCGGAGAAAAAACTGGTGCTGGAAGCGCGCGACGATCGCGGAAGCGCTTGCGGCGGCGGAAGCGGGAGTCGATGTGATCCAGGCGGAGAAATTTTCGCCCGCCGACATCGCCCTGTTGGTCAAACAATTGGCTGCCTTGACAAAAAGACCAATACTCGCCGCCGCTGGAGGCGTCAATCGCGCCAATGCCGCCGAATATGCGATGGCGGGCGCGGATATTCTCGTCACATCAGCGCCCTATGCTGCCCCGCCGCGCGACGTCTCTGTCGGCTTTACGCCCAGTAAGCATTGATCCATTTTTTGAAAGAGTCCAAAATCGCGACATATTTGTTCAGCTTGCGACAAAATTAAGCGGCGCAACGGGACCGTGCATGCTTTTTTGACGTTTCCAAGCGGCCCTGTAAAGCCTATTTTACAACCTCAAGAGCGACATTGCAGATAACTGACTGGGCCCTGGATGTGACGCCTTCCGTCCTTGAACCCGTCGCCAAGACTATGGAGAAGACGATCTTTCGGGATTACGCCAATAGATCGGGAGCCGAATGATGGCCTCTACGGACAAAATTCTCTTCGAGCCTGCCTACAAGGATGTCGCCCTCGCCGGGGTTTACGAAATATCCAAGATCCTGACCGGCGCCCAATCGCTTGAACGCACGCTGGGCGCTGTGATCGCGGTTCTCTCGTCCTTCATGCAAATGCGGCGTGGCTTCATTCTCGCCCTCGACGAAGACGGCGAGCCCGAAATCACCGCCTCCTCCGATAGCTCGGATAAGCCCAATGGCGCGAAAACCTTGCTGCCGCAGAAGGTGATCGACCATATCGTCGCCACCGGCGTGCCGCTGGTGATCGAGGATATTTCGCACCCATCAATATTTCACCGGCACGGCCTATCGCCATCTGCTGCCGCCGATGACCAAGGTTTCCTTCCTGGGGGTGCCGGTCAAGGTGGACGGCGTTCCCAAGGGCACGCTGACGGTGGACCGCGAATGGAGCGGCAAGCTCGATTTCCGGCTCGAAGACGACGTGCGCCTGTTGACCATGGTCGCCAATCTTGTCGGACAGGCGATGCGCATGCATTTCCTGATCGCACGCGACCGCGACCGCCTGATCAAGGAGCAGCACCGCCTTGAAAAGGCCCTGACCGATGTCCGTCAACCGGGCAAGGCGGCGGCGCCGTCGGCTGCGGGAAAATTCGACTTCATCGTCGGCGAAAGCCCGTCGATCAAGACGCTGCTGCAACGAATCGAGATCGCCGCGCGCTCCAACGCCACCGTGCTTTTGCGCGGCGAGACCGGCACCGGCAAGGAGCTTTTCGCTCGGGCCATCCACGAAAACTCGCCGCGTGCGAAAAACGCCTTCGTCAAGGTCAACTGCGCCGCCCTGCCCGAAAGCGTGATCGAATCGGAATTATTCGGCCACGAAAAGGGCTCGTTCACTGGCGCGGTCAACCAGCGCATCGGCCGTTTCGAACTCGCCAATGGCGGCACGCTGTTCCTTGACGAGATCGGTGAAATTTCGGCCTCCTTCCAGGCCAAGCTTCTGCGCGTGCTGCAGGAAGGCGAATTCGAGCGCGTCGGCGGAACCAAGACCCTGAAAGTCGACGTCCGCATCGTCTGCGCCACAAATCGCAATCTGGAAGAAGCGGTGTCGCGCAATGATTTCCGCGCCGACCTTTATTACCGCATCAATGTCGTGACTTTGGTCACGCCGCCTTTGCGCGAGCGCCCCGGCGACATCAAATTGCTGGCGACGAAATTCCTCGACCAGTTTGCCCGCGAGAACGGCATCGATCATCATTTCTCCGGCAAGGCGCTGGACATCATGGCCCATTGCGCCTTTCCCGGAAACGTCCGCGAGTTGGAGAATTGCGTCCGGCGCACGGCGACTTTGGCGCCTGGGTCCGAAATTCTCGAGTCCGACATGGCCTGCTGGCAGGGCTGCTGCCTGTCGGCGACGCTGTGGAAGGGTCATAACGGCCAGATTGGCCTGCATCCCCATCCCGCGCATCAGCCCTCCATGCCGCCGATCGTCGCCGTGCCGAAACACGCGGCGCCTCCGCCGGTCGCTGTCGCGCCGGCCGCCCGGCGCCCGAACCCGTCTTCGCGCCGGTTCCGGCCGAGGCCATGGCCGGCGCCACGTCGGGCGGCATGTCGGGCTCTTGCCGGGTCCTTGCGCCGATCACGCCCTCGATGCGATGGAGCGGGGACTGCCGCATGATTGTCCCTCGCCCGATCATTGTCCGGTGGTCCATCCCGGCAAGAGCGAACGCGAGCGGTTGATCGAGGCGCTGGACAAGACGGGATGGGTGCAGGCCAAGGCCGCGCGTCTGCTTGGCCTCACGCCGCGCCAGATCGGTTACGCCCTGCGCAAGCAAAACATCGACATCAAGCGGTTCTGAGACCTGCGCCGACCTTGGCTGGCGCGCGCTTTGCTAAGCAGAACCGCGATGCGGTTTTGCGAGGCGTTTCCGAATGACTTTACCTGACGAGACGGAAGCGGCGACCGATTGGACGGGCCGCCCTTTCTCCTGCCAGGATTGTCCCCACAAGGAATTGCGCGCCGGCGGCCGCTGCGTGTTGGGGCGCATCTGCGTGCGTGACGCGCGGTCGCGCCGCATCGACGCCTTTTTCTCGAAAAACTCCGAAACTTGCCGGCGCCTATATCGACCATCTCTATTTTGAAGTGCGCGCCCTGGCGGCCAAATACGCCACTGTGTTCCAGATCGTACGCTTGATGTCGGATCGTGAACCGGAGGTGCGCGCCATGGTGGCGTTGCGCCTGCCTTTGGCGCGGGTCAAGGACATGCGCGGCGACAAGGATCGCGCGGTCCGCATCGCCTGCGCGCTGCGCCTCGAAGGCGCCGATCTCGTCGCCATGGCGGAGGACGAGGACGAACAGGTGCGACTGACCGTGGCGCGACGGCTCGATCCGCTGGTTCTGCCGATGATGATCGGCGACCGCGCCCCGGCCATTCGCCGCGTGGCCGCCAGCCGCCTGCCGCCGGAGCGGCTGTTCGCGCTGATCCATGACGCCGATCCGCTGGTGCGCCGCGACGCGGCGGAGCGCATCGCGCCCGACGCGCTGGCGCAACTGCACGACGACCCCGATCTGCGCGTGCGCTTCGTCGTCGCCGACCGCGCGCCACGCGAGATCGCGGTTCGGTTGATCAACGACCCCGACGAGGAAGTGGCGCTGCGAGCCAGGGAGCGCAGGGACGAGACAAAAAGCCAAGAGTGAGGCGCCCCTCAATTCCCTCTCCCCGCCTGCGGGCCTGCGGGGAGAGGGTTAGGGTGAGGGGCGGGGTGATGATTTCCAATGTCATTGTTCATCCCCAACCGAAGCGTCGACCAGAGTGCGGACTCATCCCCTCAGCCCCTCACCCCTGCCTTCTCCCGCCTGCGGGAGAGGGGCGCTAACCAGCGTTGCAGTCCAACAGGACTGCCGAACAAACTGGCGGATTTGCCCTGAACCTCCCGAACACTTCTGTAGCAATGCCGACAGGTTCGGTTTCGTCGCCGGCGCACACGCCCTGCTCCTTTCCCGCATTTTCCTTGATTTTCAATCAAATGGCGCCGCGGCGAGCGGGTTGGTACGGAGCTTGCGACGCCTCTCCCGAAACAAATCGTCCTCGATCACAAAAGCGCGGAAAATTCCGCCGGAGGCAAAAATGCACTTTGTCGTCTGCATCAAACAGGTTCCGGATTCAGCGCAAATCCGCGTGCATCCTGTGACCAACACGATCATGCGTCAGGGCGTGCCGACGATCATCAATCCTTATGATCTCTTCTCGCTCGAAGAGGCGCTGCGCCTGCGCGACAAGGTCGGCGGCGAAGTCACCGTTCTGACCATGGGTCCGCCGATGGCCTCCAACTCGCTGCGCAAGGCCCTGACCATCGGCGCCGATCGCGCCGTGCTGCTGACCGACCGCTTCTTCGCCGGCTCCGACACGCTCGCCACCTCCTATGCGCTGGCGCAGGCGATCCGCAAGATCGGCGAAGTTTTCGGCACGCCGGACATCGTCTTCGCCGGCAAGCAGACCATCGACGGCGACACCGCGCAGGTCGGCCCCGGCATCGCCAAGCGGCTCGACCTGTTGCAGCTGACCTATGTGTCGGCGATCGTCGACATCGACAACGCAACGCGCTCCATCAAGCTGGAGCGGCGTTCGGAAGGCGGCACGCAGCTTCTGCAATCGCGCATGCCCTGCCTGATCACCATGCTCGAAGGCTCCAATGTCGTGCGGCGCGGCAAGATCGACGACGCCCTGCGCGCCGCCCGCGCCGAGATCGTCACCTGGAACGCCAAGGACGCCGGCATCGAGGAATTGCAGCTATGCGGCTTGCGCGGCTCGCCGACCGTGGTGAAGCGCGTGTTCGCCCCGGCGGCCCGCGCCGAAAAGGCCGCTACGATCGAACGTCAGGGCCAATCAGGCGGAGACCGCCGAAGCCCTGCTCGAAACCATTTTCACCAAGATGCCGGCGATCGAAGCCGATCTCACCAAACTCGCCGCCGGATTTGATCGGGCGATTCGCGTGACATTTTGAGGAGCTGCAAATGAGCGATCCGAAACCCGCGCCCGCGCCGCCGGCAGGTGGCAGCCGCGCTTCGATGAAGAAGGAGCTTCCCGGAGCGTTTCACGACCACAAGCACGTCTGGGTGTTTGTCGAGATGGAGCGCGGCGTCGTCCATCCCGTCTCCTTGGAGCTGATGGGCGAAGGCCGCAAGCTGGCCGACAAGCTCGGCGTCGAACTCGCCGGCGTCGTCATGGGCGCGCCGGGCGAAGACGTCCGCAACGCGGCGAAGGAAGCCTTCGCCTACGGCGCCGACGTCGTCTACACCGTCGAAGACGCCGTCCTTCGCGGACTATCGCAACGAGCCCTATTCCAAGGGCGCTGACCGAGCTCGTCAACGCGCACAAGCCGGAAATCCTGCTGCTCGGCGCGACGACGCTCGGCCGCGATCTCGCCGGCTCGGTCGCCACGACGCTGCTGACCGGCCTCACCGCCGACTGCACCGAATTCGACGTCGATGCCGACAAGTCGCTGGCCGCGACCCGCCCGACTTTCGGCGGCTCGCTGCTCTGCACCATCTACACCCTCAACTTCCGCCCGCAGATGGCGACCGTGCGTCCGCGCGTCATGCCGATGCCGGATCGCCAGGAAGGCCGCGAAGGCCGCATCGTGCCGTTCGAGATCGACCTGCGCCGAATCAGACATCATCACCAAGCTGCTGCGCTTCATGCCGGACCGCGACTCCAACAAGTCCAACCTCGCCTTCGCCGATGTGGTCGTCGCCGGCGGCATCGGGCCTGCAGAGCGCGGAAAACTACCAGCTGGTGAAGCAATCTCGCCGCCGTGCTCGGCGCGGAATTCGGCTGCCTCGCGGCCGCTGGTGCAGAAGGGCTGGGTGCCGTCGGACCGGCAGATCGGCCAGACCGGCAAGACGATCCGGCCGAAGCTCTATATCGCCGCCGGCATTTCCGGCGCGATCCAGCATCGCGTCGGCGTCGAGGGCGCCGACATGATCGTCGCGATCAACACCGACAAGAACGCGCCGATCTTCGATTTCGCGCATCTCGCCATCGTCACCGACGCGATCCGCTTCTTGCCGGCGCTGACCGAAGCGTTCCGCAAGCGCCTTTCGCCCCATTCCAAGGACCGGCTCGCCGGCTGAACGCAGGGATCGACGACAATGATCGACGAGAAATTCGACGCCATCGTCATCGGCGCAGGCATGTCCGGCAACGCGGCCGCCTACACGCTGGCCTCGCGCGGCCTCAAGGTGCTGCAACTGGAGCGCGGCGAATATCCCGGCTCGAAAAACGTGCAGGGCGGCATTCTCTACGCCGACATGCTGGAAAAGATCATCCCGGACTTCCGCGACGAGGCGCCGCTGGAGCGCCATCTGGTCGAACAGCGCTTCTGGTTCATGACCGAGCAGCTCGCATACCGGCATGCACTATCGCTCGGAGGACTTCAACGAGGAAAAGCCGAACCGCTACACCATCATCCGCTCGCAGTTCGACCGCTGGTTCGCCCGGCAGGCGCAGGAGAAGGGCTCGATCCTGCTGTACCGAGACGACGGTCGCTCGAACTCATCCAGGACGCCTATGGCAAGGTGATCGGCGTGCGCACCGACCGTTCGGGCGGCCCGATCCTGGCCGACGTCGTCGTGCTGGCCGAAGGCGTCAACGGCCTGCTCGGCACGCGCGCCGGATTGCGCGCCGCGCCCCAGCCCGGCGCATGTCGCGCTCGCGGTCAAGGAAATGCACTTCCTGCCGCGCCGAAACCATCGAGGCGCGCTTCAACATCAAGGCGGACGAAGGCGCGGTGATCGAGGCCGCCGGCACCATTTCGAATGGCATGGCGGGCATGGGCTTCATCTACACCAACAAGGAAAGCATCTCGGTCGGCATCGGCTGCATCGTCTCCGATTTCGCCGAGAACCGGACCTCGCCGCGCGCTTGCTCGACAGCTTCAAGCAGCATCCCTCGATCGCGCCGCTGATCGAAGGCTCGGAGGTCAAGGAATACGCCGCCCATCTCATTCCCGAAGGCGGCTTCAAGGCGATGCCGCAATTGTTCGGCGACGGCTGGGTGATCGTCGGCGACGCCGGCCAGCTCAACAACGCGGTGCATCGCGAGGGCTCCAACCTCGCCATGACCAGCGGGCCGGCTGGCCGGCGAAGCGATCTTCCAGATCAAGTCGCGCCGCGACCCGATGACCGCCGAGAACCTCGTCGCTCTACAAGAAGATGCTCGACGACAGCTTCGTGATGAAGGACCTCAAGAAGTACAAGGACATGCCGGCGCTGCTGCACACCCAGTCGCAGAACCTGTTCCTCACCTATCCGCAGCTCGTCTCGACGGCGATGGAGAATTTCCTGCGCGTCGACGGCACGCCGAAGATCGACAAGGAAAAGGACACCATCCGCCGCGTTCCGCAAGGCGCGCGGACTTGGCCTGATCGGCGACGCGATGCGCGTCGCCCGCGCGTGGCGCTAAAAGTTGAGGCCGCATCCTGCTCAAGGGAGAGACAGAATGGCTGTCGAAGCGCAATTCCAGAAGGTCGAAGAGAAGCTCTAGCACGAACCGTTATCTCGTCGATTCCGGCAAGCCGCACATCTGCGTCGCGCCGCACGACGAAGCCGTCGAAGAACCTGCTGGCGATGACGCATCGATCTGCCCTGCCGGCTGCTATTCGCGCAATGCGGAAACGGGCCAGGTCGAAATCGTCGCCGACGGCTGCATGGAATGCGGCACCTGCCGCATCCTGCTCGAGGCGAGCCGGCGAGATCACCTGGAATTATCCGCGCGGCGGCTATGGCGTGCTGTTCAAGTTCGGCTGAGGTTTTCGGACCCTCGCCGCACAGATCAGAGCGCCCGGCCGAACTCACCGTTCGGCCAGTTTCATTCTGGCTTGAGGCGCAGATTGCGTTTTCTGTCTCGCAAAGCGCCATGAGCAGCCCGTTTTCCGCTGGCGCGCGTCCTTGATTGACATTTTTCCCATCATTTTCATATTATTGCGTCCGCTCCCGGACGCGACCTTCGCCTTGAAATCGCCCCCGGACACATAGCTGCTGGACGCATCCCGAGCTAGCGCCAGCATCTTCGGGGTCACGCGCCGTCGCCGGCCGGTCATCGACGTTCAAGGAATGATTGCCTCCGCATGTGGATCGTCAGCATCGCGCTGAAGCGCCCCTACACATTCATCGTCATGGCGCTGATGATCGTGCTCGCCACGCCTTACGTGCTGCTGACGATGGCGACCGATATTTTGCCGGAAATCAATATCCCGGTCATCAGCATCATCTGGAACTATAATGGCCTGTCGGCGCAGGAGATGGGCAATCGCATCACCGGGCCTAGCGAGCGCATCCTGACCACCACGGTCAACGACATCGAACATGTCGAGTCGCAGTCGCTGCCCGGCGTCGCAGTGGTCAAGATCTTCCTTCAGCAGGGCGCCAATCTGGAAAAGGCTTTGGCCCAGACGGTGGCCAGCGAACAGTTCATG
>CAWFBN010000070.1:0-12597 GCA_963813955.1 uncultured Alphaproteobacteria bacterium
GATTTTCATCGCCCGCTCCAATCCTATTTTCTGTTCAGAAAAGAACTGGCGCTTCGTTACAGAGTGAGTGCGGCTCAATTCTGGCCGTCGCAGACGCCGCCGCCGGTTCTCCCGGCGGCGGATCATCGCGCCTTAGGCCGCTTCAGAAATCTCCGGCATGCGAATGAGGCAGTCGAAGGCTGAAAGCGCCGCCTTGGCGCCGTCGCCCATGGCGATGACGATCTGCTTGTAGGGCGAGGTCGTCGCGTCGCCGGCCGCGAACACGCCGGGAGCGGACGTCTGGCCGCGCGCGTCGATCTCGATCTCGCCGCGCGGGCTCAAAGCCACCGCGCCCTTGAGCCATTCGGTATTGGGCACAAGGCCGATCTGGACGAAGACGCCGTCGAGATCGACGCGATGCGCCGCGCCGCCGATCCGGTCCTTGTAGGACAGGCCGATGACTTTTTCGCCGTCGCCATGCACTTCCGTGGACTGCGCCGAAACGATGACCGTCACATTGGGCAGCGAACGCAGTTTGGTCTGCAGCACCGCGTCGGCGCGCAATTGCGCGTCAAACTCGATCAGGGTGACATGGGCGACGATGCCGGCAAGGTCGATCGCCGCCTCGACGCCGGAGTTGCCGCCGCCGATCACAGCGACGCGCTTGCCCTTGAACAAGGGGCCGTCGCAATGCGGGCAATAGGCGACGCCCTTGTTGCGATATTCGTCCTCGCCGGGAACGTTCATCTGCCGCCAGCGCGCGCCGGTGGACAGGACGATGGTGCGCGCGAACAGCGAGGCGCCGCTGGCCAGACGCAGCTGCGACAGGCCGCCGGGCGCCTTCGCCGGAATCAGCTCCACCGCCGTCTGCAAATTCATGATGTCGACATCATAATCCTTGACGTGCTGCTCCAGCGCGGCGGCGAGTTTTGGTCCCTCGGTATGCGGAACCGAGATGAAATTCTCGATCGCCATCGTGTCGAGAACCTGGCCGCCGAATCTTTCGGCGACGACGCCCGTGGCTATGCCTTTGCGCGCGGCATAGATCGCCGCAGCCGCGCCAGCCGGACCGCCGCCGACCACCAGAACGTCGAAGGGCGCCTTGTCCTTGAGCTTTTCCGCTGTGCGCGCCGCGGCGCCCGTATCGATTTTGGCGAGAATCTGTTCCAGGCTCATGCGTCCCTGGCCGAAGGGCTCGCCGTTCAAATAGATCGAGGGCACGGCCATGATTTTCCGCGCCTCCACTTCCGCCTGAAACAAGCGCGCCGTCGATGGCGACGTGGCGGATTTTCGGGTTTAGCGCGGCCATCAGGTTCAGCGCCTGCACCACATCGGGGCAGTTCTGGCAGCTCAGCGAGAAATAGGTCTCGAACAGATAGTCGCCGTCCAGCGCCTTGATCTGCGCGATGGTTTCCGGCGCTTCCTTGGCCGGATGGCCGCCGACCTGCAACAGGGCGAGGATCAGCGAGTTGAATTCATGGCCCATCGGCAGGCCGGCGAAAGTGACGCCGGTTCGCCGCGCCGGCGCGGCGGATCGCGAAAGACGGCTTCCGCGCATCGTCACCGTCCAGCGAGAGGGAGATCTTGTCGGATTGCGCGGCGATGTCCTGCAGCAGCTCGCGCATTTCCTGCGATTTGGCGCTGTCGTCGAGCGAGCCGAGCAATTCGATCGGCTGGGTGATGCGTTCGAAATAGGCTTTCAATTGCGATTTGATGGCGTCGTCCAGCATGGCGCGGGCTCCGGGAAAGTGATGGGAGGGAAAGCGCCCGGCAACGGGCCCGCTGGCGAGGTGGCCCCGGGCCGAAAGGTCCGGGGCCGCGCCGCCGAGAGGGCGGGGCGGCGTGGGGAGTTAGATCTTGCCGACGAGGTCGAGCGAGGGGGCGAGGGTCTTTTCGCCTTCCTGCCACTTGGCCGGGCAGACTTCGCCCGGATGGCTGGCGACATATTGCACCGCCTTGATCTTGCGCAGCAGTTCCCTGGCGTCGCGGCCGACGCCGCCGGCGCTGACTTCGACGATCTGGATCACGCCATTCGGATCGACCACGAAGGTGCCGCGGTCGGCCAGGCCGGCGTCCTCGATCAGCACGTCGAAATTGCGCGAGATCGCATGCGGTCGGGTCGCCGACCATGGTGTATTCGATCTTGCCGATCGCCGGCGAGGTGTCGTGCCAGGCCTTGTGGCGAAATGCGTGTCGGTCGAGACGGAGAAAATCTCGACGCCGAGCTTCTGGAATTCCTTGTAATGTCGGCGAGGTCTTCGAGTTCGGTCGGGCAGACGAAGGTGAAATCGGCGGGATAGAAAAAGAACACCGACCAGATGTCCTTGAGGCTTTCCTCGGTCACTTCGATGAATTTGCCGCCTTTGAAGGCTTGGGCTTTGAACGGCTTGATCTGGCTGTTGATGAGGGACATGCGTTGCTCCGCTGAAATGACCGCCGCGCCTTGAAGCGCGACCGCCGATGACCGCAACCTAGACGGTTCGTTAAATCGAGTAAAACACAAAAATACACTTTTTTATTAATCGTATTTTTCGATTAATATCGACGACATGAGAAATCTCCCGACCCTGCGCCAGCTTCGTTTCCTCGTCGCCGTCGTCGAGCGGCGCCATTTCAGCGCCGCCGCGAAGCAATGTCTGGTCAGCCAATCGACGCTCAGCGCCGCGATTGTGGAGCTGGAGGAGCTCCTCGGCGTCAAGCTGCTGGAACGGACCAAGAGGGTCGTGATTCCGACCGCCATCGGGAGCCAACTGGCCGAACGGGCGAAGAGGCTCCTTCAATCCGCCGAGGATTTGGTCGATACGGCGGAATCGGCGCGCGACCCTATGTCCGGAGCCTTGCAGCTTGGGGTGATTCCGACCATCGGGCCCTTTCTCGTGCCGCGCATCATGCCTGTTCTGCACAAGGAATTTCCCGATCTGAAAATTTATCTGCGCGAGGAGCAGTCCGCGCCCCTGCTCGCGCGCCTCGAAAGCGGGCAGATCGACGCCGCGATCATTGCTTGCCCTATCCTTGCGAAGGCCTGGACACGATGGAAATCGCGAAAGATCGTTTTTTCCTGATTTGCCCGACCAATCATCGCCTGAGCGGTCTGGCCGCAGCCGGCCTGCGGGACATGGCGGGAGACGATCTGCTGTTGCTGGAGGATGGCCATTGCATGCGCGAGCACGCGCTGGCCGCCTGCTCGCTGGAAGGCGCGCGTCGCAACAGCGGCTTTCAGGGGACGAGCCTGCACACGTTGGTTCAGATGACCGCGAATGGACTCGGCGTGACCCTGGCTCCCGAAATGGCGATAGAGTCGGGCATTTTGCGCGGCCTTGATCTGTCGGTGGTTCCGCTGGCGCAGGGCGCCCCCGCCCGCGAGATCGCGCTGGCTTGGCGGCTCACGTCCAGTCGCAAGACTTCTTCTGAGCCGTCTCGGTTCCGTCTTGCGGGAAACCATGGATAAACCTCCGCAAAACGCATCGCAGACGCTTTCTCCCGCCTAATAAAGACCGTGCGACGTTGCGCGCGACATATCGTCGCTCCCCGAATTCGCAGCAGTGCGACGCCAAGGATCCTCCGGATTCCTCCTGTCTCGGGCTTGTGGCCAAAACCCGGCGGTTACGGCGCTTGACACTTGCCAAGTGTCTACTAAAAGTGACATATCTGCATGTAAGCAAGGTCGTGACGGGCAAGCGCGCAGCGTTCGCGTCCTCCCGTTGAGGGGTGAGTTTTCAATGTCTTCGCCATTTCCGTTTTCCGCGATCGTCGGCCAGGAGAGCATGAAGCTTTCTTTCATGATCGCGGCGGTGGACCCATCCGTGGGCGGAGTGCTCGCCTTCGGCGATCGCGGCACGGGCAAATCCACCGCCGTTCGTGCGCTCGCGGCGCTGCTGCCCAAGATGCGTGTGGTCGTTGGTTGCCACTATAATTGTGATCCTGCCGACGCCGCGCATTATTGCGACGCATGCAAGAGTGCAAAGGGCGAGCCGAAATCAGTTTTGCGCTCGGCGCCGGTCGTCGACCTCCCGCTCGGCGCCACCGAGGATCGCGTCGTCGGCGCGCTCAATCTCGAACGGGCGCTTGCCAACGGCGAGAAATGCTTCGAGCCTGGCCTGCTGGCCCACGCAAATCGCGGATTTCTTTACATCGACGAGGCCAATCTGCTCGAGGATCATCTCGTCGATCTCTTGCTGGACGTCGCGGCTTCGGGCGTGAATGTCGTCGAGCGTGAGGGCTTGAGCGTGCGTCATCCCGCGCGCTTCGTTCTCATCGGCAGCGGCAATCCGGAAGAGGGCGAGTTGCGCCCCCAATTGCTTGATCGATTCGGCCTCGCCATAGACGTCAAGACGCCGATCGATGTTCCTAGCCGGATCGAGGTCGTGCGCCGGCGCGACCGATACGAGCGCGATCCCGTCGCTTTCCATAAGAAATGGGCGGGCGAAGAGCACAAGCTGCGCAATAAAATCGTCGCGGCGCGCGAAAAGCTCGCCTCGGTCGTGACGCCTGATTCCGCGATCGAGCGCGCCACCCGCCTATGCCTTGCTCTTGGCACGGACGGCCTGCGCGGCGAACTTACGCTCATTCGCGCGGCGCGGGCGCTCGCTAGCCTGGACGGCGAAAACGAGGTCGGCGACGCTCAATTGCGTCGCGTCGCGCCGATGGCGCTGAGCCATCGCTTGCGTCGCAATCCGCTTGATGACGCTGGCTCCGCGGTGCGGGTCGAGCGCGCCTTGCAGGAAATGTTTCCCGCATGAGCGCGCCGAACGAGGCCGCAACGCCCTGGCGGCGCGCGAGCCTCGCCGCGGCCTTGTTTGCCATCGACCCAGTCGGAAACGGCGTCATCGTGAGGGCCGGCCCGGGTCCTGTGCGTGACGCTTGGCTCGGCCTTTTGCTCGAGGCGCTCCCCGCCGGAGCGCCAGTGCGTCGTGCGCCGGCCAATATCGCAGATGACCGATTGCTGGGTGGGCTGGACATAGCGGCGACGCTGCGTGCGGGACGACCCGTCGCCGAGCCCGGGGTCATCGCGCAGGCGGATGGAGGCGTGCTTGTGCTGGCGATGGCCGAGCGCGGAACCCTGGCGACAGCCGCGCGCATTTCTTCTGCGCTCGACAGGGGCGTCATCAATCTGGAGCGCGACGGCTTCGCGATGGAAATGCCCGCGCGGATCGGCGTCGTCGCCTTCGACGAAGGCCAGGGCGATGACGAGCGCCCGCCTGAGGCTTTGGTGGACCGGATGGGTTACTGGGTCGACCTGACGTCGATCGGTTGGCGTGAAATCGAGGGAGCCGCTTATTCCGCAGATGATCTCATCGCGGCGCGGGCGAAGCTGGGCGACGTCGAGGTAGATGCGTCGGTTATCGAGGCGTTGGTTGTTGTCGCAGCTCGGCTCGGAGTCGCCTCTTTGCGCGCCCCCCTGTTCGCTTTGAGGACCGCCCGAGCGCTCGCCGCCCTGCGGGGCAGCGTTAGCATTGAGGATGACGACGTCGCGTTGGCGGCGAGTCTGGTCCTTGCGCCGCGAGCGACCCGGTCGCCGGCTGAGGAGGACAACCAGCCCGAGCCGGAGCCGGAGTCGGAGCCCCCGCCGCCGCCTGATGACGCGCAGGAACCCTCGGATCCCAGCGAGCCGCAAGACGACCAGATGCCCGATCTCGATGATCTCGTGCTGGCGGCTGTGCAGGCGGCCATTCCACCTGATTTGCTTGCGCGCATCGAGGCCGGCGCCTCCAGGCGGCGAAAGTCGTCGAGTGACGGAAAATCCGGCGCCTTTTCGATCTCCAAACAGCGAGGACGTCCGACCGAGGCGCGCGCGGGAACGCTTCGTGAAGGCCGATTGAGCCTTGTCGCGACGTTGCGCGCGGCGGCCCCATGGCAGCGCTTGCGGGGCGGCGGCAGCACTGCCGCCGGCGGAAGCCGATTGCAGATCAAGCCGGAAGATTTCCGCATCGTGCGCTACCGTCAACGGCGTGGAGCGACGACGGTCTTCGTGCTTGACGCTTCTGGTTCTTCGGCAATGCAGCGGCTGGCGGAAGTGAAGGGCGCGATCGAATTGTTGCTCGCCGACTGCTACATCCGCCGCGACAGCGTCGCGCTGATCGCTTTCCGCGGTCGCGGCGCCGAAATCGTGTTGCCGCCGACCCGCTCGACGGCGAGGGCCCGCCGCGCCTTGGCAGGGTTGCCTGCGGGCGGAGGCACGCCCATCGCGAACGGTCTTGATGTGGCCTTGGCGCTGGCGGATCAAATTCAGCACAAGGGTCAAACACCGCTTCTCGTTCTGATGACGGACGGTCGCGCCAATATCGCTCGCGATGGAACGCCGGGGCGGCCACAGGCGCTTCAAGACGCCATCGACGCCGGACGGCGCATCCGCGCCGCTGGCGTCTCCGCCATGGCGATCGATACGTCGCCGCCGACCTCGCGACCCGACGCGCCGAGCTTTCTCATCGCCGAAGCGATGCAGGCCATTTATGTCAAATTGCCCTATGCGAACGCCACCATGGTCAATGAGGCCGTGCGGGCCGCTGTGAAATCGTGAGGGCGCGGCCGTGGGCGTTGAAGGGGAAAGTCTCGATTTCGACCGCGACGGCGCCGACTGGCCGAATCGTGAGACAAGCCGTTTTATCGAGGCGGGCGGTCTGAAGTGGCACGTTCAGGTCATGGGGCAAGGTCCCGATCTGCTCCTGCTGCATGGAACGGGCGGCGCAACGCACTCCTGGCGCGCTCTCGCGCCTTTGCTCGCAAAACATTTTCACGTGGTGGCGCCGGATCTGCCCGGCCACGGATTCACCACAGCGCGCCGCGCGCCGGATCTCTCGCTGCCCGGAATGGCCACTTCGATCGCCGCCTTGATCGGGCGCCTTGGCCTGAAACCTGAAGTCGTCGTTGGGCATTCCGCCGGCGCCGCGATCCTGGCCCGGCTCTGTATCGACGGCGCCATTTCG
This sequence comes from uncultured Alphaproteobacteria bacterium, assembly GCA_963813955.1. Classification (GTDB taxonomy): domain Bacteria; phylum Pseudomonadota; class Alphaproteobacteria; order Rhizobiales; family Beijerinckiaceae; genus Rhodoblastus. The sequence goes on from CAWFBN010000070.1 coordinate 6,903, forward strand.
CCGCGCCTGTTCGTCAGCCTCAACGGCGCCTTTCTGCCTTTCGACGGCTTGGCCGGAATGGCGTTTCCGGTCCTCGCGAAGATGCTTTTTCTTAATCCCTTCGCGCCCCGGCTGTTTGCCTGGGCGGCGGATCATGCGGCGGTGGCAAATCTGCTGCTCGGCACGGGATCGAAAATCGAGCCGCGCGGCGTCGAACTCTACTCCCGTCTGATGCGGAATCCTGCCCATTGCGCCGGGGCCCTCGGCATGATGGCCAATTGGAACCTGGAAACTCTGGCGGGCGACCTGAAACGACTTACTGTACCCACCGTTCTCGTTGTCGGCGATAAAGACAAGGCGGTCCCGCCGGGAGATGCGAACAAGGTCGCCGCAATGATCCCACATGTGACTATCGAGCGCCTGTCGGGGCTCGGCCACCTTGCGCATGAAGAGAGGCCGGAGCAGGTCGCGAAGCTGATCTTTGCTCACGCGGCGCGGGCCGGCGTGATCGCAGCGCCCTGATGTCGATTCCGCTTGCGAAAATGAAATTGACACATATAGTGTCCAGTTATGTTGACAGTTAATGGCCCAAGTTTAGTTAGATCGACGGCGCGGTTGACACCGCGGGCCGTCGTGATCGGTAGCGGCTTCGGCGGCCTCGCCGCAGCCATTCGTCTCGGCGCTCGCGGCTATAAGGTGACGGTGCTCGAAAAGCTCGGCGCTCCCGGCGGACGCGCCACGGTCCATCGGCAAGACGGGTTCACTTTCGACGCAGGCCCGACCATCGTGACGGCGCCTTTCCTGTTCGAAGAGCTATGGAAACTCTGTGGTCGCGAGATGAGCGACGACATCGACCTCCGGAAAATGGATCCCTTCTACCGCATCCGCTTTGCCGACGGCGCGACTTTCCACTATCGCGGCGACCGCGAATCCGTGCGCGCGGAAGTCGAGCGTTTCAGTCCGGGCGAAGCCGACAATTTCGATCGCTTCATGGAACGGAGCGAAGAGATCTATCGCATAGGCTTCGAGGAACTTGGCGACGCGCCGTTCAACTCGATGCTCGACATGGTGAAGATCGCCCCCGACCTGCTGCGATTGGGCGGCCTTCGCAGTGTTTATGGTCTCGTGTCGAAATATTTCCGCGATGAACGTTTGCGCACGGTGTTCAGCTTTCATCCCTTGCTGATCGGCGGCAGTCCGTTCCGCGCGAGTGCGATCTATTGCCTCATTACCTTCCTCGAGAAGAGCTTCGGCGTGCATTCCGCGATGGGCGGCACCGGAAGCCTCGTCAAGGGGTTGGTGAGCCTCATTGAAGGGCAGGGCGGCGAAATTCGTTGCGGCCAGGAGGTCAAGACGATCCTGATCGAGAACGGGGCCGCCAAGGGCGTGGAGCTTGTTTCGGGCGAGCGCATTACGGCGGATATTGTGGTCTCCAACGCCGACGCCGCATGGACTTACCGGCATCTCGTTCCCGAGACGGCTCGGAAGCGCTGGACCGATCGCAAGATTGAGCGCTCGAGCTTTTCCTTGGGCTTGTTCGTCTGGTATTTCGGCGTCAACCGCCGCTATGACGACGTCGCCCACCATACGATCATGCTCGGCCCGCGTTATCGCGCTTTGCTGAAAGACATATTCGTTCGCAAGACGCTGGCGGACGACTTCAGTATTTATCTCCACCGCCCAACCGCGACCGATCCTTCGCTTGCTCCGCCGGGTTGCGATACGTTCTACGCGCTGTCGCCGGTGCCCAATCTGGAAGGCGGCCAGGACTGGCGCGTGGAGGCTGAGCCTTATCGGCGCAAAATCGAAGCGATGCTTGAAGTCGACTTTGCTCCCCGGTCTTTCTCAAGCCATCGTCACGTCGAAGGTGACGACGCCGCTCAATTTTCGCGACTCCCTCAATTCGCTGCACGGCGCGGGCTTCAGCTTCGAGCCTATGTTGACCCAGAGCGCCTGGTTCCGTCCGCACAATCGCAGCGAGGATGTGCGCAATCTTTACCTCGTCGGAGCGGGCACGCATCCCGGCGCGGGCCTTCCCGGCGTCCTCTCCTCTGCTCGCATCCTTGATAAGGTGGTTCCCCATGCCTCCACTTTCGCTTGAGGCCCATCTCGCCAGCAAGCGGGACCACTTGGAATGCCTCGCCGCCATTCGTACGGGATCGCGCAGCTTTTACACGGCGTCGCAACTCCTGCCTTACTCGGTGCGCAGTCCCGCTTACGGACTCTATGCCTTCTGCCGTCTCTCCGACGACGCTGTCGATATCGATGGAGGTTCGAGCGACGCTCTGGAGCCGGCTCTATCATCGTCTCGACCGCGCTTGTGAAGGTCGTCCTCTGCCTTTCGCCGCCGACAGGGCTATGGCGGATCTGATGCGTCGTTACGCCATTCCGCGCGCCGTGCCCGAAGCGCTGCTGGAAGGTCTTGGCTGGGACACGGAAGGCCGCCGCTACGAGACGCTGGAGGATCTGCAGGGTTACGCCGCGCGCGTCGCGGCGACCGTCGGCGTGATGATGACCTTGTTGATGCGGGTGCGCGCGCCCTCGGCGCTCGCGCGCGCCTGCGATCTTGGCGTCGCCATGCAGCTTACGAACATTGCGCGCGACGTCGGCGAGGATGCGAGGGCCGGACGGATTTATCTTCCGCTGCAATGGCTGGACGAAGCTGGCGTCGATGTGGAAGATTTTCTTCAAGATCCTCGACCCTCCCCGGAACTCGCCAGTGTCGTCGCGCGCCTCCTCGCTGAAGCCGATCGTCTTTACCAGCGCTCCCGCGCGGGCGTCGCCGAACTACCCGGCGCATGTCGGCCGGCGATTCTCGCGGCCTCGACGATCTATGCCGAGATCGGGCGCGAGGTCGAAAAGCATAGCCACGATTCAATCACGCGACGCGCCCGGGTCACGGGACGACGCAAATTGGCTTTGCTCGCCCAAGCTGCCGCGTCCGCGGCGCGTCTCGCGTCTGCGCCTCCGGCGCCGCCCATTCCCGCCACGGCGTTCCTCGTCGACGCCGTCACGCATTCGCGAATGGCAGTGATTCCTGATTCGACGCGGCATCGCTGGCGTCCGGCGGTCATTCCTGCGGGTGCTCGATATTTTCGAACAGTTGGAGCGGTCCGAACAATTCGGCGACTGAAATGGATCAGAAATATTATCGGCGTCATCGAGATCGTATTCGCGTTTGGCGTCGTCCTTCTGATCGGGTTCCAGCAGTTATACTCCCTCAACAAGGCAAAGAAGAAGCGCCTTGAGAGGGAGTCCGCGAAGGACCCCAGACCCAACGACGGCGCCTGATCTCCTCATCTTTCAAATGCGGGGCATGCGGAAGGGAAGCATTGCTCGCACCACCGGGTTGGCGAAGCGGTCGAGATCGAGATTTCGTGCATGGAAGAAACCCGTTCGCCGAGGAGTGCGTGTTCAATCCGCGAGCGTGAATAGAACGGCGTATCCTCGAATCCGTCGATGACGCGAGCGCCGCCGTCTTCCGAGCGGGTTGTCCTTTCGATGCGCCAACGCGAGCGGGGCAACGCGACCACCGGAGGTGGTGCGAAGGCCGCGAAACCGCCGGAACGGTCAAACTCAAGGCTCAAATGCAATGGCCCCTCGCGCCGTCGCTCGGCGTCATAAAGAATCGCCGAGCCGCCGCGCGTTCGCGCACGAGACCAAGTCCAGCGTCGGAAACCGGCTCCGAGCGGTTCGTTGCCAAAATTCGAGTGTCAAAATAACCGTTTCCGCTCCACTTGATGTCGGGCTCCGAGAACACAGCGCTGACCCGCGCGAGGGGAGCAATCGGCCGCCAAATATGGTCGCCTGCAAATTCTAGAGTGAAGGCTTGCGGGTTTATTGTTTCCGGTTCGACGCGCACACGGCCGCGCAGCCGGCGCGGCCAGGGCGCGCTGATTTCATTGACGTCGATTTCAAGCGCCCTTCCATCCCATTTCATCGCGCTCGGGCCGATATGGAGCGAGGCGACGTCCTGCCGCAAACTGGCGCGCCGGCGCTCAGTCATCGCCCATCTGCACCCGCGCGGACCATAGAGCGCGACGTTTATCGCGCAATGATCGAGGGGATCGCGATGTCCGCTCCAAGCGTAATAGGGCGAAAACACGCTGCCTATAAAGGCGATGATCGACAGCCCAAATTGCCCGTCTTCGCTGAAAGCGTCGACATACCACCAAGCGTAGCCGCCGGGCGGAAGTCTTGATCGAAGCGAGGTCCGCCGTCGCCCGCAACGCCGCTTGCCAGCCCGAAAGCGCCGCCATCGGCACGCCCGGGCCCGGATGCACCCGCCCCCCGCCAGATAAAGCCCCGGCAGTCGTCAAAGCGCCCGCTCTTGCAAACGAACCCCTCCAGCCGTGCGAGGCGGGGCCGTAAAGCGCCCCCCGGCTGGCCGGAAACATCCGCGCGAAATCCGCCGGCGCAGTCATTTGCGCGGAACTCTGGTCGATCGTCAAATCTAGTCCACAACGTCTCAACAAACTCAAAGTCGCCGCCTCGCATGATTGAAGCTCCGAGGGAGAGAGAGGATTTTCCGTCCGGTGCGCCGGCGCATTGACCAGCACTAACAATCGCTCCGGACCGCCGAAGTGTTCGGCGCGTTCGCCGCGATCTTGCGCGCAAACGTAGACGGTCGGTTTCGTTCTAGTCGGCCGCGTTGAAAGATCGAATTCAATTCCCCCGATAGTCGTCACCATAAAACACATTGTGACGCAAAAGGGGAAACCCGATTGTCTTCGCTTTCATCGCCCATGTCACGGCGGAGAGCGAACTCTTCGACGGCGCCACGCTCGGCGCCGCATGTCGAACTTCATCTCCGAGCAAACCTGCACCGAATGCGCCGACATCGCCATTCCATATGACCGCGTCCGCGGAAATAATTCGCCGTACTGATCGCTATTATGGGAGTAATGCTCGAAAACCCGGGGGGAATTCCGGGTACACCATACTTAATTGGAAGAGAGGGCGGGGGAAGAGTGTTACTGTCTATTGATGGCTGGATTGGAGCGTATTGTGGCTCCTGACACCCATTATGGGATTAAAGTTTGAAAAGCCGGTTCCCACGATTGGCTGTTCCCGAAATCAGTTTTCCGATAATGTTGTTGTCTCTGCCAAGGATACCTTCGCAGAATTAAGCATGGTGTCCCCAGAATTCAGAATTAGAGAATTAACAGAAATCGATCCACAGATTTCTCAGATGATCGCAGATTCAAGAGACCAGAGCTATTGAACTATCTCAAGGCCACGGGTCTGGGATGAGGACTACTGCTGAATTTCGGCTCTCCTCGCCTTGAATTCAAACGTCTCGTGTTTTCTCATCTGCGCACATCTGTGGAATCTGCGGATGAAGATAAAAAGTTTTGAAAGGGTCAGTTTTAGCCGGGGAAGGACAAATACGGTGGTGTTGCGTACAGTCCTCGCGGTTCTGGCCTGTATCCAGGTGGTATAAAGGGAGTTAGTCACCGCTGAGATAAATCGTTGGGGAGAACGCAGAGAGGAAAATATCTGTGAACGACCGGACCCCACCGGGCATTTCCAAATCGTGAGATCGCCACGTCGATTTCACCCCTCGCAATGACAAAAGCCGGCAAACGACCGGCGCGGAGGCCGGCCGCTACCGAAGCCAGCAAAGAGTGCGGGCGAAGCCTGCTCTTGACTCAACTTCCCGCGTGCGGGCCTGCGACGGCGATAGAGAGGATTAAGCGGGAGCTACAGACGATTC
>CAWFBN010000071.1:0-4209 GCA_963813955.1 uncultured Alphaproteobacteria bacterium
TCCTGTCCGACTGGATCAAGGTGCGCATCACCGCGCAGCCGGGCAAACCTTCATCGACCGCATGATCGCGCTGGTCGAGGGCGCCGAGCGCCAGAAGACGCCCAACGAACTGGCGCTCTCGTGCTGCTCGCCGGGCTGACCCTGATCTTCCTCATCGCCGTGGTCACGCTCTGCGGGCTGCCGCCTATTCGGGCGCGCAAACCCGGCGTCGTGGTGCTGGTGGCGCTGCTGGTGACGCCTGATCCCCACCACCATCGGCGGGCTGCTGTCGGCCATCGGCATCGCCGGCATGGACCGCCTGGTCCGCTTCAACGTGCTGGCGACCTCCGGCCGCGCCGTCGAGGCGGCGGGCGACGTCGATACGCTGCTGCTCGACAAGACCGGCACCATCACCTTCGGCAATCGCATGGCCAGCGAATTCATCGCGCTGCCGGGCGTCCCGGCGCACGCCTGGCGGAAGCCGCGCTGCTCGCCAGCCTCGCCGACGAGACGCCGGAAGGCCGCTCGATCGTCGCGCTGGCCAAAGCCGATTATGGCCTCGGCGAGCCGGATTTCGGCGGCGCGACCCGACCGTCATTCCCTTCACCGCGCAGACCCGCCTGTCGGGCATCGATGTCGGCGGGCGCGCAGCATGCGCAAGGGCGCGGTGGAATCCGTGTTGCGATTCATCGGCCTGGCGCCCGACAAGGCGCCGCCGGAGTTCCGCGCCGGCGGTCGAGCGGATCGGCCGCGCCGGCGGCACGCCGCTGGCGGTGGCGGAGAACGGCAAATTGCTCGGCCTCATCCACCTGAAGGACGTGGTCAAGCCCGGCATCAAGGAGCGTTTCGCCGCCCTGCGCGCCATGGGCATCAAGACGGTGATGATCACCGGCGACAATCCGCTCACCGCCGCCGCCATCGCCACCGAAGCCGGCGTCGACGACTTCCTCGCCGAGGCGACGCCGGAGGACAAGCTGCAAGCTGATCCGCAAGGAACAGACCGGCGGCCGGCTCGTCGCCATGTGCGGCGACGGCACCAACGACGCGCCGGCGCTGGCCCAGGCCGATGTCGGCGTGGCCATGCAGACCGGCACCCAAGCCGCGCGCGAGGCCGGCAACATGGTCGATCTCGACAGCGACCCGACCAAGCTGATCGAGATCGTCGAGATCGGCAAACAGCTGCTGATGACCCGCGGCTCGCTGACCACCTTCTCCATCGCCAACGACGTGGCCAAATATTTCGCCATCCTGCCGGCGCTGTTCGTCGCCACCTATCCCGAGCTGGGCGCGCTCAACGTCATGCAGCTGGCCATCGCCGCAAGCGCGATCCTGTCGGCGGTGATCTTCAACGCCCTGATCATCGTCGCGCTGATCCCGCTGGCCCTGAAGGGCGTCGAACTACCGGCCGATCGGCGCGGCGGCGCTGCTGCGCCGCAACCTGCTGATCTACGGCCTCGGCGGCGTGGTCGCGCCCTTCATCGGCATCAAGCTCGATCGACCTGCTGGTCCCCGCCATCTGCTGACCTGGCCTTCGAGAAAATGAGGACACCATGCTGTCCAGCAATTCCGCCCCGCCCTCGTCCTGCTCGCTGCTGTTCACCCTGCTGACCGGCCTCGCCTATCCCCTGGCCCTCACCGGCGTCGCCTCGGTCGCTTTTCCCGGACCAGGCCGGCGGCAGCCTGATCGCGACGCGACGGCAAGGTGGTCGGCTCGGCGCTGATCGCCCAGAATTTCGCCAGCGCGACGATATTTCCAGCCGCGCCCCTCGGCCACCAACACGCCCGATCCCAATGACGCCACCAAAACCGTGGACGCGCCCTATAACGCCGCCAATTCCGCGCGGCTCCAATCTCGGCCCGACCAGCAAGGCGCTGATCGACCGGGTGACGGCCGCCGTCGAGGCCAAGCGCGACGGCCGGCTGGCCGGGCGCGCTGCCCGCCGACGCGCTGACCACCTCGGCCTCGGGCCTCGACCCCGATATCTCGCCCGAGCAACGCGCTGCGCCAACTGGCCGCACGTCGCCAAGGCGCGCGGCCTGCGGCGAGGACAAGCTGCGCCAACTGGTGACCGCGCAGACCGCAAATCCGTGGCTCGGCATTATCGGCGAAACACACGTAAATGTGCTCTTGCTCAATCTGGCCCTGGACGCATCTAAAGATAGCCATGGCGCATGAACCGCGAACTCGACCGCCGCCCCGATCCGGATGCGCTGCTGGCGCTGGCGGGCAAGGAGGGGCGCGGCAAGCTAAAGGTCTTCCTCGGCGCCGCTCCCGGCGTCGGGAAGACTTTTGCGATGCTGCTGGGCGCGCGCGCGCTGAAGGCCGAGGGCGTCGATGTCGTCATCGGCCTCGTCGAGACCCACGGACGCGCCGAAACAGCCGCTCTGCTCGAAGGCCTGGAAGTCCTGCCGCGCAAAAAAATCGACTATCGCGGGCGGGAGCTGGAGGAATTCGACATCGACGCGGCGCTCAAGCGCACGCCCGACCCTGATCGTGGTGGACGAACTGGCCCACACCAATGCGCCGGAAAGCCGCCACCCCAAGCGCTGGCAGGATGTCGAGGAATTGCTCGACGCCGGCCTCGACGTGTGGACGGCGCTCAATGTCCAGCATGTCGAAAGCCTGGCCGAAGTGGTCAGCCGCGTCACCGGCGTGGCGTGCGCGAGACCGTGCCGGACGGGGTGCTCAAGCGCGCCGACGACGTGGTGCTGGTCGACATCACCCCCGACGAACTGATCCAGCGCCTGCACGAAGGCAAGGTCTATCTGCCGCAGACCGCGCAAAAGGCGACCGCAGAATTTCTTCACCATCCGCAATCTGACCGCCTTGCGCGAACTGGCCCTGCGCCGCACCGCCGACCGCGTCGACGACCAGATGGTCGATTACCTGCGCCAGAACGCCATCGAGGGACCGTGGGACACCTCCGATTATCTGCTGGTCTGCATCGACGCCGACACGCAGGCCGATATTTTGGTGCGCTCCGGCGGCGCGTCTGGCGACCCGGCTCAACGCCTCCTGGGTCGTCGCCCATGTCGCGCCCGCAGGCGCCGAAGAGCGCGATCCGGCCAAGGTGCGGCTGGTGGACGACGCTTTCCGCCTCGCCGAACGGCTCGGCGCCGAAACCATCCGCCTGACCGGCGCCGATCCGGTCGCGGAAGTGCTTGCGCTACGCCCGGCGCGAAAACATCACCCAGATCGTGGTCAGCCGGTCGCGCGCAAGCTTTTGGCGGCGCCTGAGCGGTCACAATTTCGCCGATGAGATGGTCCGGCTCTCGACCGATATTCCGGTTTACGTCATCGGCGCGCCGGAGGCCGTGACGCCCCGCCTGTCGCGCATAAAACTGCCGGCGCTGGCGCCGAGGAGAACGGCGATCGGCCATCGCGGCGGCGGTCGGATCGGTCGGAGTGGCCGTCCTCGCCGGCGAGGCGCTCAACGCCTGGCTGCATCTGCCCAACCTGTCGATGATCTTCCTGATCGCGGTTCTGGTCTGCGCCGAGCGCTTCGGACTGGTCTCCGCCGTCGCCGCGTCTTTCCTGTCCTTCCTGGCCTATAATTTCTTTTTCATCGAGCCGATCTATACCTTTACGGTGGCGGAGCCGCAGGAGTTGCTGTCGCTGCTGGCCTTTCTCGTTGTGGCCGTGCTGACCGGCTCTCTCGCGGGACGCGTGCGCGATCAGTCCGAAGGCGTGCGCGAGCGCGCCCAGAACATCGAATTGCTCTACGACTTTTCGCGAAAGCTGTCCGCCGCGCCAAAACTCGACGACGCGCTGTGGGCGGCGGCCGCGCATTTGCACAAGGCGCAGGGCGGCCATGTCGCCTTTCTGTTGCCGGAGGGCCAGGAGATCCGTCTCGCTGCGGTCTGGCCGCCGATGGACGAATTTTCCGCAGGCGAGATGAGCGCGGCGCGCTGGGCCTATTTCAAGCGCGAACCCGCCGGCTGGCGCACCAATACCCTGCCCAACCTCGCTTTCCAGTTTCGTCCCCTGACCACGCCGCGCGGCGTGGTCGGCGTCTGCGGCTTTCAGCCGAAAGCGCCGGGCGAGCCGATATCGCCCGGAGGACGAGCGCGCCCTGACCGCCATGCTGGAGCAGACCGCCATCGCCATCGACCGCTCGCTGCTGGTCGGCGAGGCGGTGCGCAGCGCCGCGCTGGAGGAGAACGAAAAGCTGCGGACGACCCTGTTGTCGTCGCTGTCGCATGACCTGCGCACGCCTTTGTCCTCGATCA